>DASWDX010000573.1:0-5178 GCA_036395055.1 Pyrinomonadaceae bacterium
GAGCATCAAACGCATCTCAACTCCGGCGATAGACATGCTTGCCAGTTATCATTGGCCCGGAAATGTTCGTGAACTGGAAAACATCATCGAGCGAGCGGTGCTGGTTTGTGAGACCAACGTTATTCACGGACATCACCTGCCTCCCACGCTGCAAACCGCCGAAGGATCAGGTACCGTGACCCGTCTCTCGCTCGAAGCGACAGTTGAGGCTTTTGAGCGTGACATCATTATGGATGCACTGAAAACCACGCGCGGCAGCCGTAAGCGAGCAGCGAAGTTGCTCGACACCACTGAGCGCGTCATCGGCTACAAGGTCAAGAAATATGGGATTGATTGCAACCGCTTCAATACTTAGCCCTTCACTCCACAGCCGTTTTTTTGATCTTCGCGTATCCCCCAGAACAGGCGTCATTTAGTTCGAAAAACGAGGCTGGTGATCTACGAATGAACGACAGCGAGCGCAGGTCCGTGACGAAGCCCTTGTGGACCGCTCAGGATCAGGCTACGCGGCTCTTCGAACTGACAAGCGACGAGCCTCATGTGAAGGAAGCACCGCTGCGTCGCGACGTGCGCTCTCTGGGTCGTTTGCTGGGTGAAGTATTGAAGGAGCAAGCCGGGGAGAGCCTATTCAATGCGGTCGAAGAAATCCGACAACTCGCTATCGAATACCGTGAGTTCGAGCATGATGCACCCCAGGGCGGAAGAGGGGCGCGCCAGGATGAATTAACAGAACGTATCGCGCTGATAGTCAAAGACATGAATCTGGTTGAGGCCTATCGCGTGACCAAGGCCTTTGCCATTTACTTTGAACTGACAAATCTTGCAGAAACCAATCATCGCAAGCGCCGTCGCCGGACGGCCCAACTCTCGCCCAAACGCGCGCCGCAGCCCGGTTCCATCCGCGGCACCTTGCGCCGTATGCGCGAGTCGGGAATTAAGCTGGAGACCGCACTCGAGTGGCTGCGGCAAATCGAGGTTATTCCAGTCTTCACGGCTCATCCGACCGAGGTCGCTCGCCGCACGGTATTATTTAAACGACAGCGGATTGCCGCCAATTTAGAATTGCTTGATCGTTTACCGCTGACGGATGCGGAAGCGATGAAGCGCGAAGCCGCAATCGCCGCCGAAATTACGGCGCTCTGGCAGACGGACGAAGTGCGTCGCCGGCCGCCGACCGTGCGGGATGAGATCAAAATGGGGCTGGATTACTACTCCGGTTGTTTGATCGATATGCTGCCGAGTCTCTATGAGGAATTCGCGGGCGCCCTGCGAGAGGTATACGAATGCGAACTTACCGCCTATGAGTTACCCGGCTTTCTTCAGTTTGGTTCATGGATTGGCGGCGACCGCGACGGTAACCCTTTCGTCACCGCAGGCAGCACACGCGATGCGCTGCAGATGGCGCGACGAGTGATACTCGATCATTATCTTGCCGTGGCCGCCGAGCTGATGGACCGACTCAGCCCTTCGGAACGTCAGACACCGGTTAGCGCCGCCTTGAGAAATGGGGTGAAGAGATATGCTGAGCACATGCCGTGGGTCGCAACTGCAAACCAGACCCGAGCAGCGGAGGAGATCTATCGGCGCTTCCTGGATTACCTCCTCGAACGTCTCCGGCTTACGCGAGATGATCCGGGGCACGCCAATGCATATCCGGAAGCGCAGGATTTCGCCAATGACTTGAAATTGCTGCGGAAGAGCCTGGCCGCGAACGGCGGCGAGCGCCTTGCAGAATTGCTGCTCGACCCACTCCTGAGACAAGTCGCCACTTTCGGATTTCACTTGCACTCACTCGACATCAGGCAGCATGCGCGTGTGCATGCCCGCGCTATTTGCGAGTTGTCGGGCGGCGAAAGAGCACATGGAACCGATCGGATAACGTTGCCTGTTTCGCCTTCGGAAGAAACGCGTAAACTCCTGGAAAGCCTGCGGACTATCGCAGATCTAAAGCGCGAGTTTCCGCCGCAAGCGATTCGCAGCTACGTGATCAGTGGCGTAAGGAAAGTGGAAGATGTTCTGGGAGTGATTTGGCTGGCCCAACTTTGCGGTGTCCGCGTGGAAGCCTCGCATAGAAAAGACGGCCGGGATCCGGGACTGATGCCAGTACCGCTATTCGAGTCAATCGAGGATTTGCGCAATTGTCCCGACATCTGCCGCCGCCTTTGGACTTCGGCTGACTATGCCCCACTACTTAATTCATGGGACCGACAACAGGAGGTAATGCTCGGCTATTCCGACTCCAACAAAGACGGCGGAATGCTTACCAGCGCCTGGGAGATTTATAAAGCGCACCGCGCCTTGCACGCCGTCGCCCAACTATGCGGAGTCAAGCTCAGACTGTTTCACGGACGGGGCGGAACGGTGGGACGCGGTGGTGGCCCAACGCACCGCGCGATTATGGCCCAGCCGAGAAATGCGTTTAGCGGCTCGCTGAAGATCACGGAGCAGGGCGAAGTTCTTTATTGGAAATACTCAGACGCCGCATTGGCCGAACGCAACCTGGAACTAATGGTTGCAGCCTCTCTGGAGGCACTCGCACGACCCGGAAGTGCGGAAGCGGATGAAGAAGGGGAAGGAGGTGTAGAAGAAAAGTGGGAAGCCGCGATGGAAGAAATGTCCGACAACGCTTTTGCTTTCTATCGCGAGCACATCGTCGAAAACCCTGAGGTTCTGACTTATTTCGAGGAAGCAACACCAGTGCAGGAACTGGAACATGCGCGCATCGGTTCTCGCCCTGCGCGGCGAAGCGAGACGCGAAGCTTAACGGATTTGCGCGCCATCCCCTGGGTCTTTGGCTGGATGCAAAGCCGCCATGTACTGCCCGGATGGTTTGGCGTGGGCTATGCGCTGGAACAGTTCATCGCCACAGACGCTGAGCGAGAGCGGCTGCTGCAAGCGATGACGAAGAAGTTTGCCTTTTTTTCCGATTTGATCGGAAACGTTGAAATCGGAATGGCGAAAGCCGATCTTACAATCGCGCATCGCTACGCGGCTCTGGTGAACGACGAAGGCCTACGTGAGCGTGTGTTTGGCATGATGGTGGAGGAGTTTGAACGTACACGTCGAATGATCCTGCGATTGACCGGACAGAAAGAGCTGCTGAGTGGGAACCCGGTGCTGGCGCGCTCGATTCGACTGCGAAATCCTTACGTTGATCCGTTGAGCTTCATTCAGTTTGCTTTGTTGCGCCGCAAGCAAGCCGGCGAGGAAAGCGACGGTTTGAACTACGCGCTCGCTGCCACAATTAACGGCATTGCCGCGGGTCTAAGAAATACCGGGTGATATGGTTTCCGCTTAATCAAAGGGTCGTCCCATCGCGATGAATTTTCTAACGGTTGCAGCATTTTCGCCAATCAGCGCCTGACATGCGTCTAAACACTCCGGCCCTCGAGAATCGGCTCGGAAAGAGAAATACGGACGCCAGGGTTGTAATCGTCGTTCTCTCTGCCAAATCAACTAAGCTATAATTGACGAAATCAGAAGTGCTCCCCCTTTTTAGTGCTTTATGAGGTATCACTAATGACAAAACTACGCATCACAGCTTTCATTGCCGGCCTATTGATTCTCAGCGCTGCGACCATTACCAATGCGCAGGAGCCGGCGTCTCAATTGACGCCGCCCGTCGTGCAAACCGACGAACAAAACCAGCAAGAAAAGGAAGCTTTGGAAAGGAAAGCCACGGATTTGCTCGAGCAAATTGTGGGAGAAGCGCAACTGTTGAGACTACCTGATAACCGCATCCGCGTTGAAATTGCCGCCGGGGACCTGTTATGGAAGCACGATAAAGCGCGCGCGCTCTCCATGTTTTCACTCGCCGCCGACGGCGTTGCTGAGATGATGCGAAGCACGGACGGCGACATGCAGCGTTGGGCGGCCCAGTTGCGGCAGGAGGTGGTGTTGACTGCCGCTCAGCATGATGCGACGCTTGCCTACCAACTATTAGCGACAACTCGATCCTTAACGCCCACTCCCGACGCGGGTGATACGCCTGGTGCTCGAGACTGGAACATGCGGTTCCGCCGGCCAAGCCCTGATTCCAATTTCGAGGATAATCTCCTTGCGCGAGTGGCGGCGATCGATCCGAAGCTGGCAGCTCAGAAGGTCGAAGAAGCGCTCACGAATGGCCAGTATCCCAACACACTGTCACAGGTGCTCTCTGCGTTACAACTCCAGGACAAAGAAGCGTCCACAAAGTTAACTGCGAAAGTGGTAAGCAAGTTGCAGTCGGAGAATATGCTTGCCAATGTTCAGGCGCAGACATTGGCGTTGAATCTTTTGCGCGCCGGCCCGCTGCCCGTGCAGACTACTACGAACCGCCCGCCAGCCGTTGCGAACCAGACGGCTTCCAATCAAGCGGGCTGGAATCAGCTGAGGGCTAACAATGCTGGTGCGCCCGTGCTCGGCGAATCATCCTTTCAGGACTTACTGAATGCGGTCATCGATGCCGCGCTGAGGGCCACACCACAGACAACTAACAATCAGCGCAGACAAAATAATCAGCGCGGGCAAAATAATCCTCCCGGGAGAGGTAACTTTGGCGCGGCGCAAAATGCTGATCAAAGCTCACCCACTGACGGGCAGCTCGAGCAGCAAAACGCGCGGCGATTGTTGGCCGGACTGCAAGTACTATTACCGCAGATCGATCAATATCTTCCCTCTCGGGCAACCAGTGTGCGCAACAAGATCACCGAGATCGGTATGGGAAATAATCGGCGAAATGTAATGAGCCAGATCAATACCCTGATGCGACAAGGCACCGCGGACAGTCTCCTGGCCTTTGCTCCGACTGCGCCGCCCGCCCTGCAAAATAGGCTTTATCAGCAGGCTGCGGAAAAGGCGCTCGATGAAGGAAATGAGGACCGCGCTCGCCAGATTGCCAACGATCATCTCGAGGCAACGACCCGCGACAGTGTATTGCAGAAGGTAGACTTTCAGTTGATCGCGAAAAAAGTCGAAGCAGAGAACATTGATCAGGTGCGGCAGACGCTTGCAAATTTGCATTCTGACGACGAACGAATTGATCTCTTACTGCAGTTAGCCGCTCAAGCACAAAAAGCTCTTGGACAACAAAAGCCCGCGGTATCACCGCAAGATGACTCGAAACTTGCCCTCAAGTTTCTCGGCGAAGCCCAGCGCTTAACTAATCGTCGCGCAACCAACTACAAGCAATTTGACCAG
>DASWDX010000574.1:0-13510 GCA_036395055.1 Pyrinomonadaceae bacterium
TGCCTCGTCGTCGCTCTCATTCTGGCGAGCGTGGCCTTGGTGGTTTGTGCCCGCTTTGGCCGGAGTAGTTCTGGTTCTCTACTTTGTCGATCCTTTCATCGGCGATTGGGATGGGATCGACTACACGATGCTCTCGTTGGCGGGTTATCCATCTTCGATGGCCCTCGGACGGAATCTTTTCATCTTCGAAAACTATGTTCTCTATCAGTTGGCCCATACGGTCTTCAACGTTCAGCCGGAACACGCCTATCTCATTTTCAAATACTCGGTCGTAGCGCAAGCGCCGCTCGCCGTGATCGCTTGTTGGGTTCTCGCGCGCGACTTCTCCCGATCTGTGCATACCGCTACCCTGGCGGCGCTGTTCCTCGTTTTCTCTCCCGTATTCGTGCTCTACGGCGGCCAGGTCATGACGGATGTGCCGTCAGTGCTCCTGCTATGCGTTGCCTTGATAGTCCATTATCGAGGAGTGCGACAGGAACGCCTCTGGTTGGTGCTCGCGGGCGCGGCGCTGCTGGGATTGGGAGTCAATCTTCGGGAGACGATTGGGTTTTATGCGCCGTGGTTGGTTGTGGCCCCATTCGTTTGTGGTTGGAAATTTCGTCGTCGTCAAATTCTCATAGTTGCGCTTTCATGTCTGATCTTTTTACTGTGCGCTGTCGGATGGTTTGCATTTTGGTTTATCACTGATGCTCATTACCGTTGGATTTGGTTTGGCTGGCGCGAATCGATGCGACAGGAAACTACGCGACATCCGATTAGGCTTCATAACCTTTGGCCCTATTTCGCTTATTTCTTTGTTACTGCGCCGCTGCTGCTGGTGTCGCTTCCATTCGCTCTATGGAAGGAGTGGCGCAAACGAAAACTTTCGCCATTATTTTTACTTGCAGCGGTAGGTCTGCTGACTGATTTGCTGCTTTTTCTCAACTACAGTACCGCCGTTAACTGGCGCTACTTCCTGACTGGTTTGCCCGCGATGGCTCCCTTGTCAGCAGACTTCCTGCTGCGTGTTCTAACGCGGCGCTTCCAGAGCGCCCGCCTTGCTTTCTCTACTTGCGTGGCCGCGGTTCTGATGCTTGCGGTTATGTTCAGCCTTTTGATTCAGCCGGCCAGCAAGCAATTCATTGCACGACGAGCGATGAGCAAGGAGTATCGTCAGCAGCTCGCAAAGCTGCCGCGTGATGCTGTGATGATTTCAGGCTCGCAGACGATTGCTGTTACTTACTGGAAGGCGATTGGCGCCGGTGAGTGGAAAACGATTGGGACTGGTGGTGGTTGGCCCGGAGAAGATCTCATGCCGCTGATTGAAAACTACATAAAAGGAAACCGGCGTGTCTTTCTCGATACTGATGCACGCTGGTGGTTGCCCTGTAGCTGGCAACGGGATGAGATTCCCGCCATCGTCGGTCTTCAGGAGCGTTTTAGCTTTCGGCGCATCACGGATACGATCTACGAAATAAGGCCGCGTGGCGAACCTGGGGCAACCGATTCACCAAATCTGGAGAGGCTGTTGCCCGCGAACAGGCCGGAAGATACGAAGAAGTGTCCGCCGGTAAGCTCGTGAGAGAACAGGAGTCGGGAGACAGGAGTCAGGAGACAGGAGTCGGGAGACAGGAGTCAGGAGACACCTAACTACGACTTTCTGACTACTGATTACTGACTACTGACTACTGTCTCCTGATTTTATGCCTTACGAAATCTTTCTCGCCCTTCGTCATCTGCGCTCGCGTCAAAGGCGCCGGCTTGCGCGTGCAACTGCTCTTATCGCAGTTGTCGGAATTGCGGTGGGCGTGGCGGCGCTGATCGTAGCGCTTGCTCTCGCGAACGGTTTTCGCGATGAGATGCGCGACAAGATACTGCGTGGCACTGCACACCTTTCAGTAATGCGCAGCGATGGCGAGCCTATGACTGAGTATCAGGAAGTGGCAAAGCGCATTGGTAAGCTGGACGACGTAGCCACTGCTGCCGGAACCACTTACGACGGCGCCGTAATCATTGGTCCGCGCGCTTCGGCTTACGCAGTACTGCGGGGTGTTGATGGCACGTCTACGCAAACACCACAAGACATTGCGAGTCCGCTCTTTGATGATTCCATTGCGGACACTTTTGAACCTGGTGGAGCGAAACAAGACTTGCCACGCGTCGTGTTAGGGGCCGAGCTTGCGGCGAGAACCGGACTCAAGGGAGGGGATGCGGCGGAGATCATCGCCGCCAATTCTGCCTCCTCATCTTCCAGTGGAGCTAAACGACATGTTCGTGTGGCGGGAATTTTTCGCTCCGGTTTATTCGAATACGATTCAACGTGGATCTACCTGCCACTGGACACCGCCGCGGCTTTTTCCGGTAACGCTCATGCCGCTTCCTTGATTAGCGTTCAGGTCAAGAACATCTACGACATCAAGCAAACGGCGGCGGCGGTGAGGCAAATGCTGGGGAGTTCTTTCACTACTGTCGATTGGCAGGAGGCGAATCGTCCTCTGTTTACTGCGCTCGCGCTTGAACGGCGCATTGGTGTTGTTATCATCGCTTTGATAATTCTGATCGCCGCACTCAACATCACAACCACACTGATCCTGGTTGTCATGGAGCGACGCCGGGACATCGCCATTCTCAACACGATGGGTGCGACCTCTGGAAGCATCATGAGCATTTTTGTAATTGAGGGTGCAATCGTTGGTATGCTGGGCGCGATCGCCGGTGTCTTGCTGGGGGCACTCGCCGTTCTGATCGCAAATCGTTACAGGCTCATTAGTCTACCGCCCGATGTCTACTCAATCAGCAACGTGCCTTTGAATTTGCATTTTCGCGACCTGGCTTTTGCCGCATTGGTGGCATTTGGGCTGAGCATCGTGGCGACGATCTATCCGGCACTTGCAGCCGCACGCATTCGTCCGGCCGAGATGCTGCGCGATGCAGGATAATCCAATGTCCCAAGTCCAAAGTCCAAAGTCGGAAACCAGAGAGACTGAGACTTCGAGCGCGAACGCTCAAGGCGCCTCAGCGGACCCTGGACATTGGACATTGGACGTTGGACAGTCTCGGGCGGACGTTGGACGCGGGACTTTGGACTTTCGACTAACGGTTACCGATCTGCGCAAAAGTTTTCCCACGCCGGCCGGAGGGAAGATTGAGGTCCTGCGTGGTGTTTCATTTTCAGCAAGGGCCGGGGAAGCGATTTCGATCATGGGCGC
Source organism: Pyrinomonadaceae bacterium (assembly GCA_036395055.1). GTDB lineage: Bacteria > Acidobacteriota > Blastocatellia > Pyrinomonadales > Pyrinomonadaceae > PSRF01. The sequence goes on from DASWDX010000574.1 coordinate 3,189, forward strand.
CTCAGGCGCCGGTAAGTCAACTTTGTTGCACTTAATATGTGGGCTCGAAGCAGCAGATCATGGCAGCATCATCGCTGGAGAATTCGCGATTAACCGAGCGACTTCTTCTGCCCTGGCGCACTTTCGAAACAAGCAAGTGGGTTTTGTTTTTCAATTTCATCATCTGCTGCCCGACCTGACGGCCGCGGAAAATGTCAGCTTGCCATTACTAATCACGAGGACCCGTCACGGTCTGGCAATGCAGCGCGCCGCCCGAATGCTTGCAGAGGTCGGACTCGACAGTCGGATGTCAGCTTCCGTCGTCGGGCATCTTTCGGGAGGCGAGCAACAGCGAGTGGCTGTTTGCCGGGCCCTGATTACAAGTCCGGTGCTGGTATTGGCCGACGAGCCGAGCGGTAATCTCGATACGGCAATTGGGGACGAAATCGCGCACTCCCTCATTTCTTACGCCCGACACAACGCCGCTCTGGTCATTATCGCCACGCACAATCGCGCCCTGGCAGCGATTTGTGACCGCACCCTGGTTTTGCGGCATGGTAAGCTTTGCGATGTATAACCTACGTATTCGAGCCTTTGATCCGTTTTGGGTGGTATCGTATTTGAAATAATATACTGGTTGGAACTTTTCTTACTGGGAAACCATACAAGACTTTTGGCACTCTCATTGATAGGTTATAATGCGCCGCAGTTGCCGGGCGAGCTGAATCCTCAGCCCGGCATGGTAATCATAGGAGCTTGTTCATAAGATAGACGAATGTTCGAACGCTATACCGAAAAAGCACGCCGTGTAATTTTCTTTGCTCGTTACGAAGCATCGCAGTTTGGTGCTCCGGCCATCGAACCGGAACATTTGCTGTTGGGACTGATGCGCGAGGACAAAACATTAACCGGACGTTTTTTCCCACGGGCGCAAGTCTCAATTGAATCGATCCGCAAGGAAATCGAAGGCCGCACGCTGCTCCGCGAAAAAATTTCCACTTCCGTCGAGCTACCCCTGGCACCCGAAACAAAGCGAGTGCTTGCCTACGCTCATGAGGAAAGCGACCGCCTGCAGCATCGCCACATCGGCACGGAACACCTCCTGCTCGGCCTGCTGCGGGAAGACCGTTCGATGGCGGCTGAGATTCTCTACGAGCGCGGGCTGAGGTTGAACGCCGTCCGTGACGAGATTGCGCGGCAGTCGGGAGCCGACGCGCGCGGCTCGCAAAAGAAAGACACACCGCATCTCGTCGAGTTTTCGCGGGACCTCACTGATGACGCCTCCAACGACAAGCTCGATCCGTTAATCGGCCGCGAAGCTGAGATTGAGCGAGTGGTTCAGATACTTTGCCGTCGTACCAAGAATAACCCGGTATTGATTGGTGAACCGGGCGTAGGAAAGACTGCGATCGTTGAGGGGCTGGCGCAGCGAATCGTTCGCGGCGATGTTCCTTCATTCCTTGAGAACAAGCGCATCCTGTCGCTTGACCTTTCGTTAATAGTTGCCGGGACCAAATATCGCGGACAATTTGAAGAACGCCTGAAACAGATCATGCGCGAGCTGGTCGAGAATCCACACTACATAGTCTTCATCGATGAGCTCCATACTTTAGTCGGCGCCGGCTCGGCCGAAGGCTCTTTGGATGCGGCGAATATTTTGAAGCCCGCTCTTTCGCGCGGAGAAATCCAATGCATCGGCGCGACCACGCCGGCGGAGTTTCGCAAGTCGATTGAAAAGGATCGTTCGCTTGAGCGACGGTTTCAGGCTGTCAAAGTTCCACCACCTACAGAAGAGGAGGCGGTCGAGATTCTTCATGGCGTGCGTGAGCGTTATGAAAGTTTCCACCAGGTTCATTACACGGACGAAGCCCTGGAAGCCGCGGTTTACCAGTCTCATCGCTACATTCCCGATCGGTTTTTGCCTGATAAAGCTATAGATGTAATCGACGAAGCGGGAGCGCGCGTGAAATTGCGCATTCGACGCGAACAGGGGAGCCTTCCCGATTGGAATCAGATAAATGGGTGGTCCGAGGAAGTAATCCATGACCATCAGATTGATTCCCTGATAAACGAGAGGAGCGAGGACGAGCTGGTCTCGGCGCAAGTAACGCGTGATGACGTCGAAGAGGTAATAGCGCGCTGGACGGGCATCCCCGTCACTTCGCTTAAAGAAGCGGAAACTCAAAAATTATTGCGTATCGAACTGGAGCTTCATGAGCGTGTAGTTTCACAACGTCCGGCTATCTCGGCACTGGCGCGTGCTATTCGCCGATCGCGCGCAGGATTAAAGAATCCGCTGCGGCCGGTTGGTTCTTTCCTTTTTCTGGGGCCCACGGGTGTAGGCAAAACCGAAGTGGCTCGTTCCCTGGCGCAGGTCCTGTTTGGCAGCGAACGCTCCATGATTCGTTTCGACATGTCGGAATTCATGGAGAAGCACTCCGTGTCAAAATTGATTGGCTCTCCACCGGGCTACGTTGGACACGAAGAAGGTGGCCAATTAACCGAACGGATCAAGCGAGCGCCGTATTCGGTTCTGCTGTTCGATGAAATCGAGAAAGCGCATCCGGATATTTTCAACGTGCTGCTTCAGGTCTTTGAGGATGGAATTTTGACTGACGCTCTTGGTAATGCGATAGACTTCAAAAACGCGATCATCATCATGACGTCAAACATCGGCGCGCGCTTTATTCAGAAGAAAGGCACGATGGGATTCCAGGGCACGAGTGACGCGTCGCGAGACAAAATGGAAGAGATGGTCATGTCGGCCGTACGGCAGACTTTCAATCCGGAATTTATTAACCGCCTGGATGAGATCATTATTTTTGACGAACTGTTTGATCATGAGCTGCTGGATGTTATTCAGCTTCAGGTCGAACAGATTAACAAGACTATGTTAAGGCATGGATTTGCAGTTAGGCTGACCGACGAAGCGAAGAAATGGATCGTCCAAAAAACCTGTGCTGATCGTTCGTATGGGGCTCGCCCGCTGCGCCGCGCGCTGCAAAAGTATGTTGAAGATCCTCTCTCCGAGGCGTTAATTCAGGGCCACCTGACAGATGCTTCTTTGATCGAGGTTTTTCTTGATGGAGATGATCTCAACTACCGGCCGATTGGCGTGGAAGCGCCGGATGATGCTCTTCTGATTCATTAAGCGTTCTTAATTACAGCGTCTGAGCCAACCTGAGGCAGAGCAACGAAAGGCAAAGGCGAGAACCGGGCATTTACCAATTTTGCCCCGTTTTCCTTTTGCCTTTTTACTTTTGCGGCGCCGGTTCGGTATAATGCGCGACTTTGCTGGATAAGGTTTTGGAAAGCTTTGGCAACGAGACCGTTGCAGTTCGGAATCAAAGCGTTCCAAAGTTGTAAGTTGCTGGGCGCAGGCCGTTAGCTTGGTTTTGCCTCTATTTTCGAATAGATAAATCTATAAACCGTTTTAGCTCCCCGAAGTATCCGAGATCCGGTAAGAACCTCTGAGGGAAAAGGCGCTTATGCACTTATATCGCGGGCTTTTGCTCATATTTGTGAGCGGAATCGTCCTGCTGCATTCCATCTCCTCACCGCGACCGGTTAATGCGCAGCAGGGTCAACGCCTGGTCGAATCAGTCGACATCACCGGCAATCGACGTCTTAGAAAAGACGACATCCTTTACTACGTTCAGACTCGCCCCGGGGACCCTTTCAACGAACAGCAAATCCAGCGCGATCTCCAGACAATTCTTGGGCTCGGCTTTTTTGATAAGACGGCTACCCGCGTTCTGACGGAAGAAGGAGCGCGCGGGGGGGTTAACGTCATATTCGAGGTTAAAGAGTTGCCGATCATTCGCGATTTGCAGTTTGAGGGATTAAAGAGCGTTCCGGAATCAGATGTGCTTAAGGCCTTTCGCGAAAGGCGCGTGGGTGTTTCCAAGGAAAGTATTTACGATCCCGTCAAAGTTAATGGCGCAATCCGCGTATTGAAGGAGTTGCTTGCCGCTCACGGTCACCCGAATGCCACAGTCGAGAAAAAGCTCGATGAGGTTTCCGCCACGTCGACAGCCCTCACTTTTGTTATCGACGAAGGGAAACGCGTGCGCGTCGTCGAGATTCAGTTTGAAGGGAACAAAATCTTTAGTGATGGAAAGCTTCGCGGCGCCATGAAGTTGGTCAAAGAAGCCGGGCTGATCACTCGCTTTAAAGGGCAGGACATACTCGATCGTGAAAAGCTTGAATTCGACTTGCGGCATGTTGACAACTACATGCGCTCGAAGGGTTACCTGCAGGCGCGCCACGGCGAGCCGAGGGTTGAAAGCGTGGGGGCCCGGCGTACAGGGTTTCCCATTCTACCGCTTCCCTTTCTTTCCTCGGTTGACGAGGGACTGCGCGTTACTGTTCCTGTTGTCGAAGGAAAGATCTATCGCCTTGGAGATATGAAGATCGAGGGGAACTCGATATTTTCTGAAGAAACGGTCAGAAACATTATCGGGCTCAATAAAGGCGACATTGCCAACGGTGAAAAGATCAGCAAGGCCTTATTTGAGAACCTGAAGAAGTATTACGGCCAGCAGGGTTTTATCGAATACACCGCGGAACCGGCACCAACTTTTAAAGACAATCCGCAAAAACCCGCCGAGGGAATAGTTGACTTCATAATTACCATCGAGGAAGGCAAGCAGTTTTCGCTACGCCGCCTCGAATTTATCGGCAATACGTTCACGCGCGACAACGTTCTGCGCCGCGAAGTATTGCTGAATGAGGGCGACATCTATAACCAGACCGCGTGGGAGTATTCAATAATCAAACTCAACCAGCTGGGCTATTTCGATCCTATCGACAAAGACAAAGATGCTGACTTCAAGACTAACGACGAAGAAGCGTATGTTGATATCAATCTGAAAGTGGCGGAACGCGGCCGCCAACAGATCTCCTTCAACGGCGGTCTTTCTGGTATTGGGGGGTCATTCTTTGGGCTTGAGTATTCGACCAACAATCTCCTGGGGCGTGGTGAAATCCTTTCGCTCAACCTGTCCGCAGGCAATCGGCAAAAATACCTCCAGTTTTCTTTTACTGAGCCTTATATCAAGAACCGTCCGATTACGGCAGGTTTCTCGTTGTTTGGCTATACGCAAAAGTTCTTCGGCGAGGGAACTTTTCTATCGCAGAACATCGAGGCGCAGCAGGGACTATCCGGCTCGCAGTTCGACTTTCTTAATGTCAGCGAAGAAAATCTGTTCACGCGCACTTCATTCGGCGGCTCTATCTTCGCGAGTGCGCCTCTGTCGGAGTTCTACCGCAAGCGTCGCTTCACCCAGTTCTCGCGCGTGGGAGCCTCTTATCAGTTTTCAACATCAAGCGTGAAAGATCCGGCCGTGAATCAGGGAAGCACCTGTGGCACTGGAGCGAACACTACGGTATCAGAGAATCCGCAGTTCATTCCGGTAATTTACTGCCAGCCCAACATTATCACCAGCCGCGGCACGTTGAGTTTTGCTTACGACACGCGTAATGCCAGCGTAGATCCGACAACGGGCAGAGAATTATCGGTTCAAGTTGCGATCGCCGGTTTGGGCGGAGATGTTCGCACTTACCAACCGACGCTCTCTTACACGCAGTTTTTCCCGATGCGTCGTAAGAAGTCGGATCACCCGGAAGTATTTGGTTTCCGCATCCTCGCCGGCACGGTCGGCAGTTTCGCTACCTCCTCCAAGGTGAGGAGTTCAAATTCGCTGGCCTTCGTCGATGGCGTACCAATTTTCGAACGTTTCTTCCTGGGCGACGAATTTAGCATCCGCGGCTATAACGTGCGTTCAATCAGTCCGCTTGCCCCGTTCGATGTGTTTGTTACCTCCAGAAATGTCGTCGTCGCGGCGAATCCCACGGGAACTCCTGAGGTCATCGAAGGAGTGCCGGCCACGGCGGCCAGCGTCGGCACTTTTACAGGATTGACCGGCTCAAACGTGGCTCAGGTGTCGCGATTCTTTAATCCGATTGGGGCTGATACCCAGGTGCTCGGCAATTTTGAATATCGCATTCCGGTTATTGGAAACACAGTCGGGTTAGCCGCTTTCGCCGACATCGGTTCCGCGTTCAACCTGCGAAGCAAGAAAGATCAGCTCATCAATAGCAATTTTCTCAGTGATCAACCTTTCTTAAGCTCAGTTGGATTTTTTCGTTGTGATAGATCGCCGAACGGCATTGCTGCGACCAGCTTGTCGACTTTGGCCGCCTGCAATGCCAATACGGATCTCGCACTCGTAAGTAACCGGTTCGGTGTTCCGGGTCTGGTGCTTCGCGATACGAGGTTAATTACGACGAATGAACTCGATGCGGCCTTTAGAGATAATGCCGCAATTAATCCGACGACTGGATTACCGTTTGGTTTCCAGCAGGTATTTCTACGCGGTGAGGCGCAAACCAACACTGTTGCGCGCATATCGCAGAGTCTCTTCTCCAAGATTGGCGATTATCGGGCTAGCCTGGGAATGGAAGTGCGCGTGCAGGTCCCGGTCATCAACGTGCCTTTTCGCTTGATCTTTGCGTATAATCCTAAGGCCAGGAGCGACCAGTTTATCAATGGTATTCCTTTCATCTTTAATGAGAAGAAGAAAGTCATCCGTTTCAGCGTTGGGCGCACCTTTTAAGCATCTAAAGCCAACCACTGCGGTGGTCTGAACAACTAAGTGAGTTAACCAACCGTCTTTTATTTTGAAGGAGCAATATAAGAAAGTTATGAAGATAGATCGATTGATAGTCGCCTTTGCTTTTGTCCTGGCTATGGCTGTCTCCCCGGTACTGGCGCAGCCAAGACCAGGTGCGGCCGCAGCCACCCAAACTCCGGCTGCAACGTCGGCGACCGTTCCGGAAAGTAAGATCGCCCTGATCTATTCGGATGCGTTTCTCGACTCCAAAACCGGTATCGCCCGATTCAATACTTTAGTAAGTACTCTAAATCGCGAATTCCAGCCGCGCCAGACGGAATTACAGGCGCTGCAGCAGAAGATACAAGCGCTTACTGATGACGTCACCAAGACCGCGCCTGTAGCCGATCCCAAAACGCTGCAGACGAAGCAGGATCAACTGGATCAGATGAAGAAGGATTTTCAGCGCAAGGGTGAAGACGCTCAGGCCGCTTATGATCGACGCCGCAAGGAAATCTTTACGCCGCTCCAGGACGACATAGGCAAGGCTTTGGAAGTCTATGCCAAGGCGCACAACATTAACGTGATCATCGATGGCAGTCAGGTGCCGCTGGTTTACGCGGCCGATGCTCTGGATATCACCAGGGCATTCATTAACGATTTCAACAGCAAGAATCCGGCCACCGCTTCAGTGACGCCGGTGACGCCGCCAAAGTAACTTTCAGCGAAGACTTCTTATTAAGACGCGGCGATGCGGCAGTTTAGTTCCGCGTCCCGCGTCTCTTTATTCCTATCATGGAAACTATTCTCGATTCACAGGCAATACAAAAGCTGTTGCCGCATCGCTATCCCTTTCTCCTCGTGGATCGAATAATAGAATTGGTTCCCCGAGTGCGGATCGTCGGCCTTAAACAAGTCAGCATCAACGAGCCATTTTTTCAGGGACACTTTCCCGGCGCTCCGGTGATGCCCGGCGTACTGGTAATCGAAGCGCTGGCGCAAGTCGGGGCTGTACTTGCCCTGCGTGAAATTGAACACCGCGACGAGAAACTTGTCATGTTTACTGGCATTAAAGAGGCACGCTTTCGTCGCCCGGTAGTACCGGGAGATACGTTGACGTTAGAAGTAACTGCTGTGCGCATCGGATCGCGCGTGCAGCGTATGCGAGGCGAGGCTAAAGTCGAGGGACAGCTCGTTGCCGATGCCGATATTATGAGCGTGATTGCCGATCGTGGATCGGCAATATAAGAAAGAAGCGGAAAAAGGGGAAAAGGGGGGAAGGGTAAACCGCTAACGGCAATTCCCCTTTTCCCCGTTCCCCTTTTTCCCCAAAGATTTCATGTCTGTCGCTACCAGGTCAAACGACATCCATCCCACTGCAGTTATCAGTCCGCGCGCTCACATCGGTACCGGTTGTTATGTTGGTCCTTTCTCTATTGTCGGCGATGATGTCGAACTGAAAGACGGCGTTCGGCTGGAATCGCACGTTGTAATTGATGGCCGTACGGTGATAGGTGAGGACACGCAGGTGTCTCCCTTTGTTTCGATTGGCTTGCCCCCGCAGGATTTGAAATACAAAGGAGAGCCCTCCGAAACGCGCCTCGGAAGGCGTAATCTGATCCGCGAGTTTGTGACTATTCATCGTGGCACAGCCGGCGGAGGAATGTTGACCCAGATTGGCGATGACTGTTTACTGATGGCCCAGGCCCACGTCGCGCACGATTGCATACTCGGTGACGGCGTGATTATGGCAAATGCCGCCACTCTCGCAGGTCACGTAACGATAGAAAACAACGCTAACGTTGGCGCTTACTCCGGTGTACATCAGTTTTGCCGAGTTGGTAGGGAGGCTTATATTGGCGGCTACTCGGTAGTTGTAAAGGATGCGTTGCCATTTGCGCTCACCGTCGGTAATCACGCGCGCTGTTACGGCTTGAATACAACCGGAATGAAACGCCACGGCTATTCGAAAGAAGCTATCAAGTCGTTACACCGAGCGTTTCACATCCTCCTATCCTCAAAACTGAACACCTCGCAGGCTCTGGAGAGAATTGGTGAGGAACTTAAGGACTCAGCAGAAGTAGATTCCCTGGTCGAGTTTATTCAAACCTCGAGCCGGGGTGTCGTCAAGTAAGGATGAAGGATGAAAGAAAATCAGGAGATACATTTGCGGGAAATGAAGGAGTCGCCAGCGCTCGCGTCTAATGTTCCATTTTCCATTCGTCATTGGTCATTTTCCATTTCCTGTCCTTCGTCCTTCGTCCTTCATTCTTCATCCTTTTTACCCCCTTCATCCTTCATTGTTTCCCAATGCGTTACGGTCTAATCGCAGGCAACGGCCGCTTTCCTTTCATGGTTTTAGAAGGGGCAAGGCGGGCTGGTGTGTCGCTCTCAGTCGCCGCTATTCTAGAGGAAACCGATCCTCGGATCGAACAAGAAGTTGAGCGTCTAACCTGGGTAGGTATAGGCCAGCTTGGGAAGATGATTCGCTTCTTCAAAGGCGAAGGAGTGGAAAAAGCGATCATGGCCGGACAGGTTAAGCACGTGCAAATTTTCAGTCGGGCAGTGCCGGACGCTCGCATGTTGAAGATGCTGCTCAAACTACCGCGTCGCAACACCAATTCGCTGATCGGAGCCATCGCTACGGAACTTGCCAGTGAAGGCATCGACCTGATCGACTCGACCTGTTTTCTTCAGGACTATCTGCCTGCTTCGGGAATACTAACCCAGCGAAAACCTAATGGCAGCGAGCGTGCTGACGTTGAATATGGACTAGAGATTGCGCACGAAATGGCACGACTTGACCTCGGCCAGACGATTGTCGTGAGGGGTAAGGCTTGCATCGCTATTGAAGCCATGGAAGGCACTGACGCTACCATTCGGCGGGCGGGCGAACTTCTACGCGGGAACAAAGCACGCAGGAAAATAAAACTTACGAGCGGTTCGCTGACGGTCCTGAAGCTTTCAAAACCAGATCAGGATATGAGATTTGATGTGCCGGTCGTGGGGCTGCCGACAATCGAGACTATGGTCGATGCCGGCGCCACTTGCCTTTGCATTACTGCCGGCAAGACCCTGATGTTCGATCGCGATCAGATGATCGCCCTCGCCGAGGAAAATAAAATCGCGATCGTCGCCGTCTGATTTTAGTTCGGGACTTCCAGCTTCAGCTGTTGCGGTAGCGGAGGAAGCAAAACTAGATTTGGAACTCTGAATTATTTGAATCCGAGCCACGATTATCTTCATCGTCCTCAGCAGGTTCGTTGGCCACAGGCTTCCCCGGCACGCGATACTCTTCGCTGACCCACTTACTGAGATCGATGAGCTTGCAGCGCTCAGAACAGAACGGCCGGAAACGATTATCCTGCCAATGGACCGGTTTGTTGCAAGCTGGACATTTTTTCATGGACCCGAATTGAGCGCCGAGTTCAGCTAGCCAGCGGAGACTCATTCACCGCGCGCAATAACCACTCCGGGCGCTTGACCAGAATTCGCCTATTCACGAATTCGATCGTACCTTCGCGGCGCATCGCGTTCAAGCGGACAGTAACGCTTTCTCGCGTGGATCCTACGATGGAAGCGATTTCACGGTGAGGCAGGGGAATATCGATCAGCACGCCCGCAGATTCACGTACGCCATAACGGTCGGAAAAATCGACGAGCAATCTATCAAGGCGCGCCGGAATCGCGTTCAGTGCAAAATCGGCGAGACGTTGTTCAGCATGTTCA
>DASWDX010000575.1:0-5730 GCA_036395055.1 Pyrinomonadaceae bacterium
GCCCCCGCTCTTTTGCTAACACTCGTTGCTGAACGTTTTGTTTGACAATTTATTTCACCGCGAAATAGACGACCTGAATAACGTGAACGATCATTAGCGCCAGCATTATGGAGGTCGAGATTACGTGCGGCACCACCCAGATCTTCAAAATCTTGTGGAGATAAATTAGAGCGTCCACGCGCCGCAACGTGACGGCGGTTTCGACGGCCCGCAGCAACAACGTTCTCTCCTCGTTGGTGGCCAGCCGCGTCAGTCGCTCCTTAAAAGGCCTGCGCGCGTTAGCTAGTAATGCAGTCAGCGCCTCGCGACGTCTGAACTGCCGCATCAGAAACGAGAAACTTAGAAATTTCCTGACCACTCGTTTCTCAATCTCTTCCTTCAACCAACCTTCGCTTTGTTTCTTTATCTCGTCGAACTCTTCTTGCAGTTCGTCACGGCGTGCGACCAAATCCTCAATCAGCAAAGGTTCACCTTCGATGCTTGTCAAAATCCTCGGCGCGACGACGTAAGACGCAATGCCAAAAAGACCCGAGGCAATCACCATTGCAAACGCAATATACAAGAGAGTAGTTAAAACACCTCCGGTGCGACTGCCGGCGTGCAACATCAGGATCACACCCGCAAACGCGCCGACGTAAACGTGGACCAGCATCCAATAGCGAAGGGCGCCGGCCCGCCTACGGTAGACCTGCTTTCGCAGCGGATAGGTCATGACTGCGGCAATACCGAATAGCCCGACGAGTCCGGTAACCCATCGCATGGTTAACCACGTTCCCGTTAACAGCGCATCAAACCCGTGTGCCAACAGGCCCCAAATTACCGCCAACGCGGCTACCAGTATTATTGCGACGCCGCCGATGTGAAGAGTTTTGGCCAGCGGATCACTCTTATGAATGTTTCGACCGAAAGCCTGATTCTGATCGCGAAAGATAAGCCCCTTGGTTTTTTCAACCTCGGTAAAGTAAGTGGCGGGATCAACACGCAGCAGCGCCCCGGTTGGGCAGTTCTCTTCACACGAATACGCCTGCCGCGTTGCGCTCTGCGGATTGAGCGGGGTGTGTTCACATAGATTACATTTGATCGCTACCACGTCATCAGCAGGCGTTAACGGAAGCGACGGAATAGGAGATGTCGTGAAACTAAACGTCTTCCGGAGAGTTCCCATCAAGTCAAAAGTGACTACCGGTTCTCCATTCCTTGGCACCATCGAGATTGCGTCGTAAGGACACTGCGTAGCGCAATCGAAACAGCCGATGCAGGTTGCCGGATCAATATCAACGTAGCCACGCGGATCTCGGAATATGGCACCGGTAGGACAGCCCGTTAGACACTCCGGATCCTTGCAATGCATGCACACCTGCGGCGAAAGCACATGCTGCGTGCGTTCACTGCCAATCGAGGTGGGACGCGTAATGCTTATGCCGCGACGCAACAGGCGTGATCGCCCATGAACTTTGTGACAGGCGAGCGAACAGTTGCCGCAGCGCACACACAAGTCCATATCCATGACCAGCAGGTTGGCGCCGTCAACAATGCCAGTCGTTATCTCTGCCTCCGCGGATGCCATCGCGCGCAAATCCTCGACAGACTCGATGGACGGCGGATTATCGTCGACCCTTGAGAAAGCGTCGAAGGCGGCTACGATTTGCTCACGCAACCTGGGATCTGCCGCCAAACCCGCAAGCGGAATCTCCAGGACCTCAGTTCGCGCCAGCGCCGAGGCGCTATATTTCCAGCTTGCTTGTTCACCCGAACCTTCGAGCCCAAGACAATTGCCCGCACCGAGAAAATCCACGCCGATCGTTTGGCCCATGCCAGCGGCGACGCCGGTCGAGGCGGGATCGAGCGGGACGCCGCGCACTCGCCTGACCCAGCCGCTCTTAATCAGAATAAGATTTTCAACGGGAGTACCCTCCTGACAAAGCAAGTGGTGCTTTCCGTAGACCATGAACTTGCCGATCTCTTTGAGCTTGCGAATTATTGCTTCATTTGCTGCATGCCCTTCCTCGGTCAAATCCTCCAGCAAACGCCCAAGCCCATGGGCTCGATAGGTTTCATCAAGCACGTGGCCAAACTTTGGAAGTTTTCTCAACAGACGAAGGGCCGGGCGCGTGACCTCGAGGACCATGGCAGTCTCATGCTTCGGCACAACTACCGTGGCATTCCGTTCTACGCCGGCAAGCACCGCCATTTCGCCAAAACATGTACCCGGCAGCAGTCGGCTAATCTTTCGCCGATCGCCCGCAGTCTCCTCTATGTAAACGTCCAGCGCGCCTGCCATCGAAAGGTAAAAAGTGTTACCGCCCCACTCGCCCTGTCGCATAATCGTTTCGCCCTGTTCATAGGAGAGCAAACGAACATACGGGCCCACACGTTTGCCACTGGGGTTTTGTTTCCCTTCAACGATCACTTCCAGGTCGTTGGCATTCTTCAATTTTCCATTCACTTCGATGAAGAGTTCGGACGTCAGCTCCAGAGACTTCAATCCTGAGAGGATTGCGTCTTTGTCCGTGATTTCGCGTGGCATGATCGATTTATACTACGTAAGCGAGAAAAAGATAAATAAGTATCGGATTTTCGGGTAGGCATCCGTATCCAGAACCGAGAGCGGTAGCTACCGGCGTTTGCACTCCACTCAGAAGCAAGCAGGGCTTTTCGTTGGCCGCTGCGTTTGTTTTGTCTTATAGTGAAACCCGATGTTTCATCCTGTTTGGAAAATTATATAGGCGAGCGTTTACGCCCAGAGGCTGCGGCAGGTCTCTGCTTCCTTTCAACATGGCATTGGAATCACTTCTATCGCTCCCTCTCGAGCAGCAAGTAGGACAATTTTTTTATATCGGTCTCAGTGGCACTGAACTCGACGCGGACGCGCGGGCGCTTATTCAGGAAGTGCAGCCGGGCGGAATCATCATTTTTGGTCGCAACGTCGCCGGTCCGCAGCAGTTGCGTGAGTTGCTTGATGGTGTGCGCGAGCTTGTGCCGACTTATCCGCTCCTTGGTGTCGATCAGGAAGGAGGCCTGGTAGATCGGCTGCGGAAAATTTTTACTCCTATGCCTTCGGCGAGAACAATCCGGCAACACGGCGACCTGGCAGGGTCGCGCGAGCTGGGAAGAATTACGGGTGAGGCGCTGCGCCTGCTGGGGTTCAACATGAATTTCGCGCCCGTCATGTCAATCATGACAGACGAGCGCGACCTGCTTTCCAACGGACTGTACTCGCGATCGTTTGGCCGTTCGCCTGGTGAGGTGCTGGGCTATACGACGGTCTATCTCCGCGGTTTGCAGGAAACCGGGATCATTGCATGTCTCAAACATTTTCCCGGCATAGGCGCCGGCGAAGTTGATTCCCACGAGCAAATGCCGATGGTCAGCCTTTCACACGACGACCTGATGGCGCAGGATCTCGCGCCCTATATTGAACTTTTTCAACGGCGGGATGATCGCGTGCGCTGTGTAATGGTCAGCCACGGCGGCTTTCCAAATATCGATATCATCAAGGGGGTAACCGGCGGTTTGCTGGAACCAGCGTCGCTTAGCCACAACATCGTTACCAACTTACTGCGCGACGAACTTGGCTATCAACATCTCGTGGTGACCGACGATCTCGAGATGGGCGCAATTGCCAAACACTGCGAGATCGAGGCCGCGGTAGTGCGCGCCTTCCTTGCCGGAAATGACATGATGCTGATTTGCGCACATCCGGACACCATTCGGCGTGGCTATCAGTCTCTGCTCGGGGTCGCACGCGACGGCAGGCTTCCCAAGGATCGCGTGCGCGTATCGCTGAAGCGGATAGCAGCGCTGAAGGCAATCACGAAACAACCGCCCGCTTTCGACAGCGACAAGTTTAAGTCACTATCCCAAGAAACGACGGCACTCAACGCCAAGCTGAATTACAAGTATGGAGGAACAATCACATGAGCGCCCACAAAATAGTTTGTCTCCTTCTGGCGATTCTGATGGCAGCGTTGGTGCCTGCTTGCCGGCGAAACCGAAGTGGTGGGCCCTTCGTGATCGCGTTGGGCGACAACATTCGCACGATTGATCCTATCGGCTCGCCTTCGGTAGACGCAGCCAGCGAGCGGGTCCGCACGCTAATGTTTAATTCGCTGGTGAAGAAAAATGAGAACTTTGACTACGTCGGCGAGTTGGCCTCGGACATTAAGCGGTCGGACGATAACCTGACGTTCACGTTTACTCTGCGCGATGGCGTGAAGTTTCACGATGGACGACCGTTTACTTCGGCCGATGCCAAGTACACACTGGACCTCGTTTTCGCGAGCACGTTTGCGAAGTCGGCCAGCTTCTACGAAGGCACCGGCGCTGAGCGAAAGAGTTACATAAAAAGCGTCGAAGCGCCTGATGCTCGCACCCTTGTCGTGACGACTACCAAACCGTGGACTGGACTACTGCCGAATTTGGTTCCCGTTGCAATCATTCCGAAGGATAACTACGAAACGCAGAAGGATCATCCGCTTGGTACGGGGCCATTCAAGTTCATTAGTTACGACAGCTCGCAGCAGGTAGTTGACCTGCAGGCAAACCCTGATTACTGGGACGGAGCGCCCCGGATTTCAGCTCTGCGAGTACGAGTCATTAGCGACACAAATGCGTTGCAGGCCGAGCTTCGTTCCGGGCGCGTCGATATAGCACCTCTGCCGACCAGCCTTTCGCCGGACGCAATCAAACTTCTCGGACAGGACCCGAAGCTACAAGTGCTGCAGTTTACCGGCTCGAATCTCTACGTGCTGACCTTTAATTGCAGCCAGCCCCCGCTCAATGACGTGCGTGTGAGACAGGCGATTGCTTACGCGGTTGATCGCGAAGGCATGATTCGCGATCTGTTGTTAGGTCAGGGGAAGATCGCGCATTCAATTCTACCGGAGGAGTCGTGGGCCTACAGCCCCGGCCATACCTACTCATTCGATCCGGCGATGGCGAAGAAGTTGTTGGACGAAGGTGGTTTGAAAGATCCGGATGGCGATGGTCCACGGATGCGTTTTGCGAAGCCTGTTGTTTTCAAAGTCTCAGGAAGCAATGTGTCAGGTAAGAATTATGCGGGTGTAATGCAAAACTACTTGAAGAACATTGGCGTGCCAATGGCGATTGAAACCGCGGAACTGAATACACTCTTTGACGAATTACGCCGTGGCAACTTTCAGATATTCTACGGACAGTGGGTTGGTGGCAATCAGGATCCGATTTTCTTTAAGGACCTCTTCGCCACTTCCGAGATACCGACCGAGACGCGCGCCGCTCGTAATCGCAGTCGCTACAGCAACAAAGAGCTTGACGCCTTGATCGACGAAGCAGTTAATACTTTTGATCGAGAGAAGGCAAAGGTGCTATATGCGCGCATCCAGGATATCGTGACACGCGACGTGCCGGTTTTCCCACTCTGGTACCAGGCAAACATCGTCATCGCTCAGAAGAACGTAGGGAATATTAAGGTTGATGCCAGCGGTGACTGGGGCTTCATCAAGAACCTGACCGTTCAAAAGTAGCCTTTGGAGTGCGCGTCGCGTAGCGACACCATGACTGTAGCCCAGCCCTTTCAAGGCTGGGATCAGCCATCAACCAAGCTCCTTCGTCGCGTTAGCGAGGATTGAACCTGTGTCTTAGCCGTCGCTGACGCGACGGAATATTAGATCGGGCCGCAGTTCCCGGCGTTGAAACGCCGGGCTAAACTCATCTCAACGCTACGCGTCGTGGGATTGCTCGAAGAACTCT
>DASWDX010000576.1:0-7105 GCA_036395055.1 Pyrinomonadaceae bacterium
GTCCTCACGGACGGGGCTACTAACTTCCGGTCCTTCGGACCTAAAGCGTGCCTGCGCTTGAAACTGCACCACGGGAAAACCCATTCCTTGCCGCGACCCCTCACCTCCACTAGAATTGCAGGCGGTACGTCTAATTCGCGATGAGATCCCTACTACTGGCCGTCTTGGCCGCTTACGTTGTTTCCGCCATTCATGCGGTGCTCGCGTTTCTCAATAAACGTCGCGCGCTTCAACGCGTGTCTGAATGGGCGATGGCAGCCGGCTTTTTGTTGCATACGGCGGCACTGATTGCTGATTGGGCACTATACGGACACTATCCGCTTTTCTATTTGCGTGAGACGCTTTCGTTCCTGGCATGGACCCTTATCGCAAGCTATGCGCTCGTGCTTTATCGCTACCGGGCGCGGCCCCTGGGCACTGTCACATTGCCGCTTGTCTCGTTACTAATTTTCGTTGCGGTCATTACGCGCTCGGCGAGTCCGGATCAGGCCGAAGCTAACACTCTCTCCGCCACCTGGCTTTTTCCGGTGCACACCACGCTCCTGTTGTTTGCGTACGCAGCTTTTTTCGTGGTCTTCCTGGCAAGCATCATGTATCTCTTGCAAGAACGCGAACTAAAACTAAAGACTTTCAGCGCGATCTTCCATCGCCTCCCTTCCCTGACAACGGTGAATGAAATTGCCACCAGCTCGGCGGCAATCGGTCTGACATTGCTAACAGTGGGAATTGCGACCGGCATGGCCTGGGCGTCGTCACGTGATGGCCGGCTGTGGCACAATGATCCCAAGGAGATCTTTGCTGCGCTGACCTGGTTACTCTACCTCTTGCTGATTCTTCACCGTTCAACTGCCAGCTGGCGCGGACGTCGAGCGGCATGGATGGGCGTGGCCGGTTTCGCGCTGGTTCTTCTTACATTTTTCGCCACCAGACTGATGGGTGGCTATCACGTTTTCGGCTGATCAAAACAATAGTATGCCTTCGCAATGTCTATCGTTTTAGTAGGAGTGAATCATAAATCTGCGCCAGTCGAGGTGCGCGAGCGTTTGGCGTTCAGCGACGACGCGTGCTCAAGCGGATTGCGAGCCCTCGTCGATGGCGAAGTTGTTAGAGAAGCGTTAATTGTTTCCACTTGTAATCGCGTGGAAATACTAACTGAGACGGCCAGCGAGCGGCTGAACGAAACCATCGAACGCGTCAATCAATTCTTTAGCGGCGCCGATACTCTGCCACGATCGTTTTTCGCGGCGCACCTTTATCAGCACACGGATGACGAAGCGATTCGCCATCTGTTTCGCGTAACGTCATCGTTGGATTCAATGGTAATAGGCGAACCCCAGGTGTTGGGTCAGGTCCGCCGCGCTTATTCCATCGCCCTGGAGGCCGGAACTGCAGGACGCATACTCAACCGGCTCATACATCATGCTTTTCGGGTGGCGAAGCGTGTTCGCACGGAAACCGGGATCGGGGCCAACGCCGTTTCCATCAGCTACATGGCCGTCGAGCTAGGCAAGAAAATCTTCGACTCTCTGCAGGGACGCACGGCGCTTCTTATTGGCGCGGGCGAAATGGCCGAACTCTCCGCGCGGCATCTCCTTAACGCAGGCGTCACACGTCTATTATTGGCTAATCGAACTGAAGACAGAGCCGAGCGCGTAGCTTCGGAGCTCGGTGGCCACGCAGTTAAGTTTGACGAACTATCTGATTATCTGGCGGAGGCCGACATCGTTATCTGTTCAACTGCTGCCGATCAGTACGTGATTACGGAACCAATGGCTCGCGAGGCCTTAAGCAGGAGACGGAATCGGCCCTCGTTCTTCATCGACATTAGCGTTCCTCGGAATATCGATCCGGCCGTCGGCAAAATCGCGAATGTCTTTGTATTCGATATAGACGACCTCGAATCGGTGATCTCTTCGAACATTCGCGAGCGCGAGCGTGAGGCGGAACGTGCGGAGTTGATCGTTGAATCCGAAATTATGCAGTTTCAACAAACTCTTCGACTGCTGGACATCGGTCCGACGATCGGCGCTCTGCGAAACAAACTCCACGATATTGCCAGGGCAGAACTGACGCGCCGGCGCAGTCGGCTGGGGCCCTTGACGGCGGAACAGGAGAGCGCCATTGAGGCTTTGTTGGTTTCCACCGTAAACAAGATCTCTCATCCACTGCTGAGCCACATGCGACGTTCTTTTGATGCCAGCGATGCAGAGACTATTCAAGCCTGGCGCGATATCTTCGGCCTAGAAGAATAGAGCTGGCTCCTGAAATCAAATCCATGAAAGACCACCTCGTAATTGGCTCCCGCGGTTCGAAGCTTGCGCTTACACAGGCCGGCATGATCAAAGCGGAGCTTGAGACTCTCAATCCGTCAATCGAGATTCGTATTGAAATCATAACGACCTCGGGCGACTTGAAGACAGATCCTCTTTCCATAATCGGCGGAAAGGGTGTCTTCACAAAGGAGCTTGAAGAAGCACTGCTCGACGGCCGCATTGACATTGCAGTTCATTCGTTGAAGGACCTGCCTACTATTATCCCGGCACGGTTGGCAATTCCCGCTATCTGCAAACGCGAAGATCCTCGTGACGCGCTGGTGCTAAGTGGCAAACTCAAAAATTCAAACGCATCCCTTGAGGCGCTGCCAAAAGGCGCGACTGTGGGAACTTCGAGCCCACGCCGACTGGCCCAGTTGCAGCACTTGCGCCGTGATCTGGTTATTATGGAGCTTCGCGGGAATGTCGATACTCGTCTGCGCAAGCTGGATGAAGGACAATATGATGCGCTGGTACTTGCGTGCGCGGGACTTCGCCGCCTCGGACTGGAGCAGCGGATCAGCGCTCCCTTACCGACAAGTCAAATGCTCCCAGCAGTAGGACAAGGCGCGCTGGGGATCGAAACGCGTGCGGACGATGGCCGTGCAATTGATGTAGTTGGCAAGCTGGATCATAAATTTAGCAGGCTCGCCTGTCTGACCGAACGTGCTTTTCTCCGTAGCTTGGGTGGCGGATGTGAGTTGCCGATTGCGGCCTATGCGATTGTTCGTGAAAAGCGTATCAGACTTGACGGCCTGGTGATTGACAGGCAAGGAAAAGAAATTATCAGAGATCGAATTTCAGGCGGATTAGACGAAGTGGAGACGTTGGGTGCGCAGTTGGGAAAACAACTGTTGGAACGTGGCGCAAGCGAGTTGTTGGAAGCGCAATAGGTTCAGAGTCTAATGATCAAGGTTTGCCTGGATTCAGAATGCAAGGTGAGCCTCGGATTGCAAACTTGCTCGCGGGTATTGACAGATAAACGGACAACTTGTGGATCACGCACAAATTAAGTTGACTACGGGCCAGCCCCTCGCGGGCCGCACGATTGTGATCACCCGTGCTCAGAACCAGGCGGAGGAGTTTGTTACCGAGCTCGAACGTTACGGCGCCCAGGTGATTCTCTGCCCGACAATAGAAATCCGCGAGCTCGAAAGTTATGAACACCTGGACGAAGCTATTGAGCACCTCTATGGCTACGATTGGTTAATTTTTACGAGCGTCAATGGCGTCGAACATTTTTTCAAGCGCCTCAAGGCTCGCGAGCGCAACGCGACCGACCTCGATGAACTTAAAGTCTGCGCTATCGGTGAAGCGACGGCTGATAAGTTGCGCTATTTGCAGGTCCATGTAGACATAATTCCTGAGGAATTCAAAGCCGAAGGCGTTTTTGCTGCGCTCGAACGATTCGTCGGCGGCAGGGATGCGCTGAGAAATCTGAACGTGCTGCTTCCACGCGCGTCCGTCGCGCGCGATTACCTGCCTAAGGCGCTCGAACAAGCGGGCGCCCGTGTGGATGTAGTTCCTGCTTATCGCACTTCGCTGCCCGAAAATCTCGATCGCGGACGTATCGCTGCTATGCTTTCGGGCAGTGGTGATTGCATAGCTTTCACGAGTTCATCTACTGTCAGGAATCTCGCGCAGCTTTTCGATACTCAGGATTTGAGCGAGGCACTTGCCGGCGTTGTTATTGCTTGCATCGGCGACATCACTGCCAGGACAGCGATAGATTTTGGACTTCAGGTGCAAATTCAACCGCAAGAATTTACAATTCCCGCGCTCGCGCGAGCCATCGCCGATTATTTTTCTGCTGCCGAAAACTAACACCGTGTTATTGTCGAACCCGGGAGAAGATGTCCCATCGAGGCCGATGTCAACGGAATTTCAAATACCAGAACTTAGTGACCCACAGCGAGAAATTGAAGTGCTGCGCCGGCAGCTTCAGGACCGCGGCGCGTTCGGTGAGTTAGTTGGGAACTCAGCGTTGATGCGTGAGGTTTATTCGCTGGTCGAACAGGTCGCCTCCTCCTCTGCGTCTGTTCTGATCACCGGCGAATCGGGGACCGGGAAGGAACTCGTGGCACGCACCATTCATCAGCTTAGTCCCAGAAGAGATAAACCATTCATCGGCATTAACTGTTCGGCGATCCCTGAAACACTGATGGAATCTGAGCTGTTTGGACACGAAAAAGGCGCCTTTACCGGCGCGGCCTCGAGGCGTGCAGGATGTTTTGAGTTAGCCGATGGCGGCACTCTGCTGTTGGACGAAATCGCGGAGATGCCTGCGCTTCTACAGTCAAAACTGTTGCGGGTAATTGAGGAGCGATCAGTGCGCCGGCTGGGAAGCCGCCAGGAAGTTGGCGTGGATGTTCGCCTGCTGGCTGCGACGAATCAAGAGCCGGAGAAGGCTATTGGCAAAGGGAGCTTGCGCGAAGATTTGCTTTACCGGCTAAATGTTTTTCATATTCATCTGCCGGCGTTGAAAGATCGCAAAGAGGACTTGCCGTTGTTGGCCCAGTATCTGGTAACGAAGCTCGCGGAGAAACATTCGCGGCCAGCGCGTTTTCTCAGTCCCGCAGCGCTTTCCGCTTTGGAGTTTCATGCCTGGCCGGGTAACGTCCGCGAATTGCGCAACGTTATTGAGCGTGCCGTTGTAATCTGTTCCGGTGAGCAGATCGAGAGACACCACTTCGCGCCCTATCCCATCGACCAACGCGAGCGTCTTCGAAATGAAGACACAATAACCTTCCCGGTTGGCACACCAATCGAAGAAGTAGAGCGCCAGATGATTGTGCGCACTCTTCGAAAAACGAAAAACAACAAAACGCGCGCAGCGGAGTTGTTAGGGATCAGCCTCAAGACTCTCCACAATAAACTAAACCTCTATCGCGAACGCGGCCAGCTCGATGACGAAGTCGAGCGTTCATTTAATCAGAACCGAGAGCGATAAAGAGTGTGTGACAACCGTTAGCGACCGGGTCCAACCTGCGATACATTACATAGTTCAATACGTACTGCCCTACACTGCGCGCAGTGTCGAAGCCATGGCTCGCAACGTGGGTCAACAAATACGGAGCCGGGAGCGATAGCGACCGGCGTCAAGGCTGAGTCAACTCAAGGTCTCATCTACAACTCACCTTCCGGCTTCCACCCGTCTCAATAGGACCAAGCCGGTTTTTATCGACACAGTTGGGCGTGGCCGAGGTGACGCCGGTCGCTATCGCTCCCGGTTCCGTATTCGTCGACCCATGATGTAGTCCTTCGGGCTACGCATTGATGCGGCACTGCACATTGAAGGGTTTGTGTGTTTAGGGTTGAACCCGGTACTAAACATGACCTTAACCTGACTCCGCAGCAAAGACTGCGGCAACATAGGTCGACGAATACGGAAAAGAGAGCGGTGCGATAATGAGGTTGGCGCTCCTGAAAACAGGATTGAATGGCTGAAGCCTTATCCTGACGCCCCGGCTCAAACAACCTCAATCACCGGTACTTGGATCGATCGTCACCGCTCGGCCAGAGATTACAACGAAATCAAGAAGTAAGCCAAGCAGACTCGATTAATATTTCCGACTGACATTTCCGGAGTAACGGTATAACGTCCGGCTTCAGCCGGGCAGCTCAACCACATGCCAGCCGCCGTCAGCTGCAAGCCAAGGTTAGCCCGCTCGACGATACGTCTCACGTAGAATCTCTAACACTTCGGTCGTGTCCGACTTGTTTTGCAGATCGAGTTGTACAGGTAATGTTGACTTGAGCGAGCCACAGACCGGCGCTACCGCGCTCGGTTCTGTATTTGTGCGTCGCTGCATCTCGCTTTCGCTGAGCCGCTTAAGTCGAGTAAGCAAAAATCTGGCATTGTGGGTCGACGAATACGAAACCGGGAGCCGTAGCGACCGGGAATCCTTTTCGATTACTGAGGCTACCGACAGAACCACAGAGACGGTTTTCCCGACAGACTCTGAAGGAGTGAAATAATCAAACACGTCAGGAAAACACTTTTTCCCCAGGGTGTTACCCTGGGCTGGGAATTATCTAACGCCTTCGGCGTAAACGGATTTGCTTTGGCAGCGTGTCGTTGGCTAGGATTAAGCAGCTCGCAAAAAGGACTTTTCAACTGATCTTGGCAGCTCCACAAAAACGAAATATTCGGCGGGGTAGAGGTAATTCTCTCCGCTTTCATCCACCACACGGATGTCGCCATCGATCGCAGCATCCTCATCGGGCAGCACGCGATAGATCTTATGGACTTCCAGAGAGGCTGGATAATCAGCATTATTGATGCAGACGGCAAATTTGAATGCAGGCTTTCTTTGACTCATACGGCTAATCCAGATACAGCTTACGTTTGATTTCTTTTCGGCCTATCCCATGGGCCTCATACCCTCCCGGCCCAGAAGTTCATCCATCGCTTCCTGCTGCATGTGCTGCCGCGCGGCTGCGCCAAGGTCCGCTATTACGGTATCTGGAGTCCTGCTTGTAGGCAGCAACTGGAACAAGCGCGCACGCTCTTGAGCACGGCGACTACTACTACCGCCGCTGTCGCTTCAACGCCTCAGTCGTTGCTCACTGAGCCGGCGGCGCCAGCACCAGCTTCCGCTCGTTGCCCACATTGTCACCTGGGCCAATTGCTTGAAATTCGCGTGTTGCCGCCACAACGCAAGCTGCCACCATGACCAGCATTTCGCCACTCTCTCGCGCTCTTATCAACACTTCCCTACCTGCTGCTGTCCAGCTTTTAACGCGGCAGTCTCTTACTCCGCTGTCTCAAACTCCCTTTCTGCGGCCACCGG
>DASWDX010000577.1:0-7539 GCA_036395055.1 Pyrinomonadaceae bacterium
CAACTTTAGCGAAGTTGCTTGCGCCGGGCACGCCCGCTTTGAGGTCCGCCGCCCAATTGTCTGGATAGTAGAAGGAGAAGTTGAAGTAGTGTTCGGCTAATTTTCCATCAAGGTTTGCCTGGGAATTTTCGAACCTGGTGGCATTCGGCGGAGCTACAAACTCGCTCTCAGTTTTCGCGCTCTCCGTCTTTGGCTCCTCGGTGTTGTTGTTGCTGCTCTGGTTTACGTTCTCGTTTTGATTTGTTCTTTCGACGATGGGTGGCTCGGCTTTCATCTGGTCGAGCTTGATTACCAGGAAGAACGCTGCCACTACGCCGCCAACACCAAGCACGAAGAGTATCGCCAATACGCCGAGAATGATGGGCAGCTTCGATTTCTTCTTCGGCGGAGCGCCGGCGAGAGCGGGTGACGTTGCGCTTTGCGGCTGCGGGGGTGGCACTCTCTGCGGCTGCCGTTGCACGCTCTGTGCTTGCGGCTGCGGTTCCGCGCTCGGCGCTTTAGAAAACGACGCGCTCTGCGGCTGCGGCTGTTGGTCACTGGGCGGCGTAGGCAAGTTGGGAGCGGTCGGTGAACCCGTAGGGCCAGTCTGTTTGGGAAATACTACTGTAGGAGCAGACGCGGCGATGGTTTCGTCAAAATCGGGCAATGGGTGGCTAACCGGTTTTTCTCCTGGCCGCTCCCTAGGAATTGAGAGGTTGGCGGAACCCTGTATCGTAGCGTTGGGATCGAAGGGCTTTTCAGCGCGCACCAACAAGCCGCCATCGATCGTGCAAAACTTTTGGTTGTCGTCGGGGAAACTACGATTACACTTAGGGCAACGCTTCATGAGAGATCCGCTCCTTATGTTTAGAGTTCCGACTTCAGATTCCTACGAGGCTACTAACGACGGTAGTTCCAGCAAGAGAGTCATCCCGAGATAAGTCTAAAGGCTGAACCTTAAACTCAGGTTCAATTTGATCCAGTATCGGTTCGCGTCATTGCGCGTTGGCAAGTTTCTGTTCCAGGCCTTTATTTGCAGGATCGATTTCCAACGCCCTTTTGTAAGCACGAGCAGCGCTGGGCTTCTTCTTTGCTTTCATATAACCATCACCCACACCTTCAAAGCCGTAGATTCCAGCCAGTTGTTTTAGATCACCCGGTGATGCAAACGCCGCCGCTCGCTCGTAAGTTGATTCTGCTTCTTCAAAACGTTCCAGCGCGAGATAAGTACGAGCAAGAAGATTGAAAGGTTGGAAGGCGCGCGGACTTACTTCAGTAGCGAGTTTCAAATAGGGCTCTGACTCCTGATATCTCTTGAAGACCACCAGCATCCGGCCCATCAGGTAAAGTGCAGTCGGATTCCGCGAGTCGAGTTCGAGCGTTCGCTTCAAAACAGGCTCTGAATTTTGCCATTGCTGTTCTGCCTGCAGCGATTCGGCGATTAGATTCAACGTTGCCGGATCCTTCGCCAGCCGAGTGGCTTGTTCATAGAGCGGCTGCGCCTCTGCGCGGCGTCCCAATCGGTTGAGCACTCGCGCAAGATGTGCATAGGCAACGGGTAACTGCGGATCGAGTTCTACCGCGCGCCGGTAAGCACTTTCTGTTTCATTGTTAAATAGGCCACGCGCCTGGAGGGCAACTCCCAGGCGGTCCCAGGCAACAGCATTCTTTGGTTCCAGTTGCACTGCACGCCGGGCAAAACTCTCCGCGTCGGCAAAGCGCTTCGCATTGCTTGCACCAGTACGCGGCTGCACCAGGACCACACTCAACGCGACTAGCGCATCCACACTCGACGAGTTCCACAACGCCGCATTGCGATAGGCAGTCTCCGCTTCCTCCCAGCGTTGCTGATCGGAATAAATATTGCCGAGACCATAAGCCGCGCGCCAATCGTTCGATTTGATTTTGAGAACGTTCTGATAGGAGGCCTCCGCTTCCGCGAAACGGCGCGCGTCGCGAAGTTGATTTCCCTTATCCAACAAGTCTTCCATGCGATCTTCGGCGGCTGCATTCGTTGCTCCCGAAGTGCGCGCAGCCGAACCGCGCTTCGCCCCTGGCGAAGTTCTGTTAGCCCGTTTTTTTGCCTCTGGGTTTTTCGGTCTGAAAATTCCCGCGGCGCCACCAACGTCTACACCGATATCCTGTCCCAGGGCGCTCAAACCCGCCAGGGATGAGCCCACGGAAAGCGCGCTAAGCGCTAAGACTAAACGAAAAATCGAGGAAGCTCTCATCGATTCTCTCCTGGTTAGTTGGCGATTGTAGTTTCAATCACACGCGACGATAAACTGGCAGACACATCTTCACGAGGCTAATTGAACCGTGGGCGGATTGTAGCCCAGTTTGCGGAAGATGAGCTAATTGGCAAGTGCTCGCTGTTTGGAGCGGCAACCTTTTAGCTTACCTTTTTCGAGACTCAGCAACTTAAAGGTCAACGCGAGACGCGGGCTACTGGCCTGAGCGCACCAGGCGAAATCCGAAAGTCGGATGCCGCAAGGTGGGCTTGAACCAGTCTCGGTAGGTTGCGGAAATGGGTATCTGTAGATTGTTTGGATCGCTCGCGTATGAACCGCCTCGAAGAACCATCCAGTCCCTGTTTTCGGGGGGAATCTGCGCGGCGCCAGCGTAGACGGATGCTCTGGAAGAGGTCCACTCCGAGGCGTTTCCGATGAGGTCAACCACACCCCAGCGATTCTTCCCTTCAGGATAACTGCCGACTGGGCGGGGAGCCGCTTCCTTCACCACCGCGTGGTTTGTTTCCCAGGCATTTCCCCAGGGAAAAGATTTGTAGTCACCACCACTGCGCGCCGCAAATTCCCACTCGTCTTCCGTCGGCAAACGATAAGAAACTCCGTCTCGCTTTGACCGCCAGGCAGCAAAGGCTTCGGCATCTCTCGCGGATACATTTACAACTGGCCAGCGTTCCTGACCGGGCAATGGCTTTCCGGTGACCCAATCAATAGGCGGCTCGTAATTTGTGTCGCGCACAAACTCAGCATACTCAGCATTCGTCACTTCTGTGCGATCCATCAAAAACTTTGGAACTGTAACCGCGTGTTCCGGCCGCTCCTGTGGCGGTCCATCGTTGCGTCCCATCTGAAACGTTCCGCCGGGAATCTCAATCAGGTCCGCATTGGTTGGCGCACCGGTTGCGCTCGTGGGTAATGGTGTAAGTTTGTTAGTGTTAGGGTTGACGGCAACACCGGTTATCGATTTCGGCCGCAAGACAAAATACGCAACGGTGGCGCCGCCAATCAGCAAAACAACCAGGACAACCGCGCCGATTAACAAAAGCGAATTGCTCTTTTTCTTCGGCGGTATTGAAACTACCAACGGCGTAGCCGTGCGATCGTAAAGAGGAGGCGCCGCGCCTGGAAAACTATTATTGCCGACCATTTCCGATTTGACGCCTGGATGCACCTGAGTGGCCTCGGGATCGATAACCGTCGTTTGAGGCGGAGGTGGAATGCTGGTCGCCAGCCGCGCCAGTCGCTCTTCGAGCTCTTTCGCCTGACGCTCGACCCGTTCCATTTGTTCGCGTTGCTGGCGTTCGCGTTCTTCGCGCTCCTGCCTATCCTTCAGAACCCGTTCTTCCTCTAGTTTTCGTTGGTGCTCCCTCTCTTCTTCAGCTTGGCGGCGCTGTTCAGATTCGCGTGCCAATTCCTCCCGGGCAATTCTCTCTTTTTCCTTTTGCTCGCGGTCATAGGATTCGCGTGAGGCTGCGAGTTTCGCTTGCTCTTCAGCGCTCAGAGCGGAAGAGCTAATCGTCCCGTCCATCAAGTGAAATGCCGAATCGGAAGTTGTCTGCTGCTGAGTCCCAGTTGTTGAGGCAGGAGCATAAACCGTTTCGTCGGGAACGACAGCACCAGTCTGTCGGCCGGGTGCAACCGCCGAGCCTCCCGCTGCAACTGCTTCCCGCAGCTCCAGGATAAATATTTCAACTGATGGGGTCCGCGCCGAAATCTCCTTTTCCAGCGCGTGACGCACCACCGCCTCGAGCCGCGGCGGCACTTCAACGCCTGCTGACTTAAAACTGGGTGGCGGCAACGTGAGGTGCTTCTTCATGATTGAAGGAATCGATGAACCTTTGAACGGGACATCTCCTGAGAGCATCTGGTAAAGAATTATTCCCAGACTGTAGATGTCGGCGCGCGCGTCAGGCTCGTCGTCCGACCACTGTTCCGGCGCCATGTAAAAAGGCGAGCCCATCATCCCGCTGGTCTTCGCTTGCACAAACGATCCAAGCAACTCACCAGACTTGATTTTTGCCAGACCAAAGTCGAGGATCTTCAAACCTTCAGCTATCGGTTGCCCGGTTTGCGTCATGATATTCAAGGGCTTCAGATCGCGGTGCACGATGTTTTGTCTATGTGCTGCGCCGACGCCAGCCCCGATAGCACAAGCAAATTCCAATGCCCGCTCGGGCGACATAACTTTTTCTTCGGCAAGAATATCCTGAAGCGATCTTCCGTTAACGAACTCCATCACCAGAAAAGGCATCGTGCCACGCACGACGCCAAAGTCGGTAACCGCGATAATGTTTTGATGGCGGATGGCCGCTGCGGCAAGAGCTTCCTGACGAAACCTGGTGACGAGCATCGGATCGTTGCCGACGAGATCCGGCAAGATCACTTTGATGGCGTGAGATGTTTTGAGAAAGATATGTCGAGCTTGAAAGACAACTCCCATTCCCCCCTGGCCCAATCGTCGCTCCAGCTGGTAACGAGCATCGAGAATGGGTTCTCCAATCAGCGATGGCGTGGTGGCATCGCCGTCCTGCGGACAGTGGTTGACTTCATCAGGGAAACAGCGCCTACAGGCTGGACATTCTTTCATTTATCGGCTCAGTACAACGCGGAACGACGGCAAGAAGGATTTCCCAACTGCAACCCGCAAAGATGGTAGTCGCGGGATGATTCTAACGGCTGGGGTGGGGAGCAAGCAACCAACAAATCAATTGTGGGGCACTCCTGTGCGCGCGTCGTCAGTGAACAATCGGCAAAATTCAAATCCATGGCTCGAGCAGGACGCAGTTCACCAGAGGGCTCCATCTCACCGCAACACGACGTTCACTAACCGCTGCGGCACGACAATAATTTTGACAACCTGGTGTCCCTCAATCAAGCCTTGAATCTTCTCGTCGTTGAGAGCTGCCGTGCGCAACTCTCCCTCTGTGACGTCCGGCAAAACCAACAATCGAGAACGCAGTTTACCGTTTACCTGCACGGGAATTTCCAGTTCTTCACTGCGGGCCAAATCCTGATCGGCCTGCGGCCAGCGCCCGGACTTCAACAATCCGCCGCCATGGCCCAACTGCGCCCACATCTCTTCGGCGACGTGCGGCGAGAATGGCGCGAGCATCAACACCAACGATTCCAGTGCCTCGCGCACAACAAACACGTCTGCCGATGAGGCGGAAACCGGATCGGCATTAAAATCGCTGAGCTCATTGAACAGCTCCATCAAGGCCGCCACGATCGTGTTGAGATGTAACTCTTCAAAGTCGTTCGTGACCTTCGCAATCGTCTGATGAGTTTTGCGTCGTAACCCTCGTGCCGCCGGGCTCGACTCTTCGCCAGGCGTCGCAGTTCCATTGTTCGACAACCGTTCGTGCCAACGCCAAACCATCGTGTAGACGCGTCGGAGAAATCTAACCGCGCCCTCAATTCCGCTTTCCGACCAGCGCAATTCGTTTTCAACGGGTGCCGCAAAAAGAATGAACAAGCGTGCCGCGTCCGCGCCGAAGGCAGCAATCATTTCATCGGGATCGACGCCATTGCCGAGACTCTTCGACATTGCCTTCCACTCGTCAGTTCCCTCGACGCGGTTCGTTACCATTCCCTGCGTCAGGAGTTTCTTTACCGGCTCGTCGAAAGAAACGAGGCCAAGGTCGCGCATAAACTTCGTCCAGAAGCGCGTATAGATGAGATGCATGACGGCATGCGAGTCGCCGCCAATGTATTGATCGACCGGCGTCCAGTTTTTGGCGATCTCAGGATCAAACGGAGCAGCTTCGTTGCGCGGATCGCAATAACGGAAGAAGTACCACGACGAATCCACGAAGGTGTCCATGGTATCGGTTTCGCGCTTTGCCGGGCCGCCACACTGCGGACAGCTTGTGTTCAAAAACTCCGCCACGCCCGCCAAAGGTGATTCACCCGCGCCGGTAAACTCCGCGTGATCTGGCAATCGGACCGGTAAGTCTTTTTCCGGTACCGGCACCATCCCACACTTCTCGCAGTAAATAATAGGAACGGGCGCCCCCCAGAAACGCTGACGCGAGATGCCCCAGTCGCGAATGCGATAGGTCACCGCGGCCTCGCCGAAGCCGTGCTCTTCGGCGTATCGCGCCATTTCCACGATTGCATCCTGAGAAAGTCTTCCGCTCCAATTTCCGGAGTTGACCAGAATGCCGTAATCGATGAAGGCATGCGGCATGGCGATGGACTGATCCGAATTCAGAGAGTCATGTACGATTGATTCCTGGCCGTGCGAAATGCGCTCGATGACGCGACGGATCGGCAACGAATACTTTTGCGCGAACTCGAAATCCCGTTCGTCATGCGCCGGAACACTCATTACCGCGCCCGTGCCGTACTCGATCAACACGTAGTTTGCTACCCAAACGGGAATGCTCTCGCCGCTGAAAGGATTGACGGCGAGTATCCCTGTATTGATTCCGTCTTTCTGCTCTTCCTCTTCGGCGACGCGGTTGCGCGTTGCCTTTTCAGATTTCACCTTCTGGGCAAATGCCAGCACTTCGTTCTTCAACGGCGACGCTTCCAGCAGTTCATCAATGAGTGGATGCTCGGCCGAAAGCACGATAGCGGTAGCGCCGAAGATCGTGTCGATGCGTGTCGTGAACACACGAATTTTCTTATCGCTGTTCTTCACTGCGAAGTCGATATACGCGCCTTCGCTGCGGCCCACCCAATCACGCTGGCGCTTCAGCACCTTATCCGGCCAACCACTCTCGATTTGTTTGATGTGATCGACGAGTTGCTCTGCGTATTCAGTTATGCGCAGAAACCACTGCTCAAGATCTCGCTTTTCAACCACGGCGCCACAACGCCAGCAGACGCCGCCGGAAGACTGTTCATTGGACAAGACCGTGCCCTCTTTGGGGCACCAGTTAACCGGAGATTTCTTTTTGTAAGCCAGCCCGCTTTCATACATCTTCAGAAAGAACCACTGGTCCCACTTGTAGTAATCCGGACGATGCGCAGCGATCTCGCGCGACCAGTCGTAGCTGATTCCCAACCGCCTCATCTGTCCGCGCATGTGCACAATATTTTCTTCGGTCCAATCGCGCGGATTAATGCCACGTTTGATGGCCGCCTGTTCAGCCGGCTGGCCAAAGCTGTCCCAACCGATGGGATGCAGCACGTTGAAACCCTGGAGGCGTTTGTACCAGGCAAGCGCATCACCAATGGAATAGTTGCGCACGTGGCCCATGTGCAGAAAGCCTGACGGGTAAGGCAACATCTCGAGGCAATAAAACTTTGGACGGGAATCGTCCTCAGTTGCCTGGAATGCTTTAGTCTGGTCCCAGTGTTGCTGCCA
>DASWDX010000578.1:0-11800 GCA_036395055.1 Pyrinomonadaceae bacterium
CTCTTTCGTTTGGCATTTTTGGCCATTCGTAAGTTTCGCGAGCCCGTGCCAACTCTCGATCTCAAGGGATTGAGATCGAATTCTGGAAGCGGCCCGCGAACTCAACGCTCATTATCAGGAGGTTCAATAGCAATGGTTCTAATGAAGTTGTTCAGGTTCTCGCTGGTAGTCTTGATTTCTCTATTACTTTCCCAAACTATATTCGCTCAAGCGCGAATCGGCGCGATCCAGGGTACTGTGAAGGATCCCTCAGGGGCGCTCGTTCGTGATGCAAAGGTGACGATTTCTCAGCCGCTAACGGGATATTCTCAGACAGTGCAAACAGATCAGCAGGGAGAATTCAAGTTAGTCAACATCCCTTTCAATACCTATAAGCTTCGGGCCGAAGCGCCCGGCTTCCAACCCGCCGAGCAATCAATCGACCTCGAAAGCACAATTCCAGCAAATATAGAGTTTTCGCTTTCGCTCGCCGGAGCCACTGCAGCGGTCACCGTGACCAGCGACAGTTCAGCCATACTCGAACAAGACCGTACCTCATCCGACACCGATCTGAATCAGACGCTTCTCGAGCGACCCGTCGGTGCGGCGCCTTCACGCGCGATCGCGAGTATGGTTGCATCCGCGCCCGGGTTCGTCACGGATGATAACGGCAGGATGCACCCGCGCGGTTCTGAGTCGCAGGTGCAATACGTGGTCGATGGCGTTCCAGTGACAGACAACATGTCCGCGATCTTCTCAACCAGCCTCGATGCGCGCACGCTCAGAACTGTGGAAGTACTAACGGGCGGCATCCCGGCAGAGTTTGGTGATAAGCTCGCCGGCGTAATTAATGTCAACACGCGCTCAGGTTTGGAGGGCCCAACTCAGGGTGGTCTTTCCTTTTCGGGAGGAAGTTTTTCAACAGGTGAGATAGCCGCTGATTTCTCAACTCACACCAGGAAGTTTGGCTTTCTCACAAATCTTTCGACGACTACGTCGCAACGCTATCTCGATCCACCCACGCTTGACAACTTCCATAACTTTGGTCGCACTGGAAAGGGCTTTTTCCGTCTCGATTACCAGTTTGACCAGAACAATAGCCTTAGAGGCACGTTTACCTTTGGTGGATCAAATTTCCAGGTTCCCAACAAATTACGACAGGAGATTGCCGGACAGGATCTGCGACAAAGGCTTCGGGACAATTCGCAGAACATCACTTTTCAACACGTCTTCTCGCCCAACACAGTTGCCCAGCTTTCCTTCTTCAATCGCAGCAGCCACGCGCTGTTGACGAGCAATCCCAGTGCGACTCCGGTTGTCGCTTTTCAGGATCGCACGCTCCGGAACTACGGCGGCATCGGCTCGCTATCGCTCACGCGCGGCAGTCATAACATCAAGATTGGCGGGCAGGTAACCATCACCCCGGTAAAGGAAAACTTTAGTTTCTACCCCACGGTACAATTCGACGACATCGTGGATAATGCTGGGAATGTTTTTCCGAATCCTGTCAATAACTTTAATGCCTCCAACCCGTTTCTGTTCGCCGGTAGGAAAACGGGCCGGACGCTGAGCGCATATGTACAAGATCGATTTCCCCTATTCAAAAACTTCACGCTTGATGCCGGGATTCGCTACGACAACTACAGATTGCTGATCGGTGAACAGTCGCTTAGCCCACGCATCGGTGTGGCGTATTACATTCCTGGCTCGAAAACGACGCTCCATGCTTCTTACAATCGCCTTTTCCAACCACCACCGGCAGAAAGCCTTTTGCTCGCAAGTTCACAGCAGGCGGCGACAATATCTCCGATAGCCGTGCTTCAAGGCGTAACAACGGTTCGACCTATTTTGCCGGACAAGGAAAACGCATTTGAAATTGGAGCACAGCAGCTGGTAAGCAAGTACTTACGCGTAAGCGCAACCCTGTATCAGAAACGTATCAGGAATTTTTCCGACAAGGATCAGTTCTTTGAAACTGGAGTGATTTTCCCGATTTCAATTTCATCAGGACGCGTAACAGGCGAGGAGCTGAGAATTGAGTCTACTGACATCAGAGGCTTTCACGGGTTCGTCTCGTATGCAAACGCTCGTGCTTACGGCGTCACACCGATCAATGGCGGACTGTTCCTGGGCGAAGATACTCAGAGCCTGGAAGTCGCAGGTCTCAAATTCGCCAATGATCACGACCAAAGAAACGAAGCCCAATTTCAACTAGGCTACAATCATAAACGTTCCGGCCTCTACGCGACGCTCAGTGGCCGTTACGACTCCGGCGTCCCGACAGATGTCGAGCCTGGAACAACGCTGGCGCAATTCGTTGCAGAAGGGTTTGACCCGCGACTCTACAACAAGATCGATTTTCAGCGAGGACGTGTTCGCCCCAGAACGATTCTTGATTTCTCTATCGGCGCAGACCTACTAAGAAAAGAGCGCGTCTCGATGAACCTGCAGTTCGATGTTCAAAACCTAACCAACGAACTGTTCCTTTACAACTTTGAGTCTGTTTTTAGTGGTACGCATGTAGGCTACCCGAGATTATTCAGTGGCCGGCTGGGGCTTAGATTCAAATAGGTTGGAACTGGCCTGCGCCTTGAACCGTACGTCTTTTCGAACCAAATTAACGCGGGACTTGGCTGGGCTAAAACCGTCAAGTTCCACCTGGCTTCATTGACACTTTGTCACCCTGATTTTAGAATACAGCCGTTTTCGTCCCTTGTTTTTGCCTAACTTTGAGGGATTTGTGATGAGTCTAGTCAAGATCATTGTAATCACGATCATTGTGATTCTAAGCATTCTGCTTTTCGGACGCTTTTTTACTTAGCCGAACGGCTGCATGCTGCTGCCTGCCGCAATACACAAGACAATCCGCTCAACTCGAAGTGCGTTATCTTTGCGTTCGCGTATTCCGTCCTGGTGTTGGATGGTCTTTGCTGCGTTCGCACTAATTTGCCTGCCCTTGATTCATCTGCAAGCCCAGGAACCCGCATCCGGCGATGAAGTAGTAAAGGTCAGTACAGATCTGCTGGTCTTCCCCATTCGCATAAGAGACAAACGCGGACAATCTCCCAATATACTGACTGAACGCGATCTGTTATTGAAAGATAACGATCACGTTACTTCAGGATTGTATCTCTATCCCGGCGCGGATCGCGTTGCCCTTGTCTTCGCTCTCGACCAATCCGGAAGTTTGCGCGAGATCGTTTCGCAGCAGCGCGAAGCAGCGCTGGCGCTCTTCGGCCGTTTTGGCGAAAGATCCCAAGTGGCCGTCATCCGGTTTGCGGAGAAGCCCTCGCTCGTGGCGCCCTTCGGCAGAGACACCTCAGCAGCGCGTGATGCCTTTAATTTTCCGGTTAGAATAAATCAGCGCACCGCCATCTTCGACGCGGCGACGGCGGCAGTGAACGCCTTTGACGCACTGCCGCGCGTTCGTTCCGAACGTCGCATCGTTGTTTTGATTAGCGATGGGCTGGATAACGCGAGCACGATGAAAGCCGGCCCAATAATCCAGGCGGCATTCCAAAAGCAGATCTCTTTCTATGTGATTCATTTGCCGCTGTTCGAGCCACGCGATGGACGGTTGGCAGTGCGATCCCCTGCAAAGGGTTTTCGTGAACTCGCCGAAAAAACTGGTGGCAAGTATTTTCTCGTCGGTAATGCAAGCTTAGCCCTGGCGCCACAGGCAAATCAGACAAGCACTGATTTGACCCCGATCTTCCAGGCAATCGAAGAAGACTTGAGGAGCCAGTATTTGCTGGGCTTCTACGCTGGCGACGCGTCACGGGATGGTCGCAATCATCGCTTTACGGTTAGCTTGCCAGCTGGGATGGAATATCAATTAGGCGGCTATGGTTACTCTCGGACGCATGAATTTTTCGTCAAGATGCCGAGAGATCTTAAAGAACCACCTAAATGAAATTGGGGAACTTTAAGACCTTCACCAGTTTCGCCTTGCGATGACTTGCGTCTGTCGGGCTGATTCGGTAAACAATGCGGGATTTCAGGCAGCGTTGCCCGCTTGGGATGCTAATATCTTTCAAATTTAACCTTCTGCAGCACTTAAAACACATGGCCGAACAAGAGGAACCTGGTTTGCGCAAAATCCGTCGTGCACTAATTAGCGTCTCGGACAAAACAGGAATCGTGGATTTCGCGCGCGCGCTAAAAACCCTTGGTGTCGAGATTATAAGTACCGGTGGCACCGCTAAAACCTTGCGCGATGCCGGAATCGAGGTGCTTGAGGTTTCCGATGTAACCGGCTTTCCCGAGATGATGGACGGCCGCGTGAAAACCTTGCATCCGCTCATCCACGGTGGCCTGCTCGGCCTGCGAGATAATGCAGAACACCAGGCGGCTATGCGCGAACATGGCATCGAGCCAATCGACATGGTCGTCGTCAACCTTTATCCCTTTGAGCAAACCATCGCTCGTGAAGGCGTTACCCTCGAAGAAGCGATTGAGCAAATCGATATCGGCGGCCCGGCGATGCTCAGATCTGCGGCGAAGAATTTCGGCAGTGTAGCCGTCGTTCCTGACGCGTCCCACTACGAGTTCATTCTGTATGTGATGGGCCAGTATGATGGGGCGCTAACGCTTGAGCTTCGGCACGAGCTCGCAACCGGCGCATTTCTGTGCACGGCTGCGTATGATGAAGTCATCTACAACTACCTGAGCGAAAAGGAACAAGAAGAGTATGTTGCCAAGATTCCCCCAGATTCGTTAGAGGATTCGGACTTCCTAAATCTCAAGAAGATTTCAGACTTGCGATACGGCGAAAACCCGCATCAGAAGGCTGCGCTGTACAGTCTCCATCGACCAATTTGCGATGATTCATCAACAGAAACAATTCACGGCGTGGCCCCGGCCGGGCTCCTTTCCGGCAAGGAAATGTCATTCAACAACTACGTCGACGCGGACGCGGCCTGGCAACTCGTCTACGATTTTGATGAACTTGCGTGCGCTATCATCAAGCACACGAATCCCTCGGGCGTCGCGCTGGCTGAAACGGCTGAGGAGGCTTATGGTCGGGCGCTGGCTACGGATCCGACTTCAGCTTTCGGTGGCATTGTCGCCTTCAATGGCTACGTTGATGTGACGACGGCGCGCGCAGTCGTTGAGATATTCACCGAAGTAATCATTGCGCCCGATTATGAGCCTGCTGCATTGGAAGTCCTGAAAACAAAAAAGAACCTGCGCGTTTTGCGAGCCACCACACCGGAACAGAAGCAGGGCCTCGATTACAAACAAATCTCAGGCGGCATGCTGGTGCAAACCCGCGACACGCACAAGTTGAGGCGAGAAGAGCTGAAGGTTGTCACCAAACGCGAACCGACCGAGGACGAAATCAGAGATCTTCTGTTCGCCTGGACGGTCTGCAAACACACAAAGTCGAACGCCATAGTTTATGCGCACGATGGCCAAACGGTTGGCGTCGGCGCCGGTCAGATGTCGCGCGTTGATTCAGTGAAGCTTGGCGCCATGCGCGCGCAGCTACCTATCAAGGGTTCAGTACTCGCGTCGGACGCTTTCTTCCCGTTTCGTGACGGCATCGACGAAGCTGCGAAATACGGCATCACTGCGGTCATTCAACCGGGCGGCTCCATGCGCGATGCGGAAGTGATTGCCGCCTGCGATGAAAATGACATCGCAATGGTCTTTACAGGCATACGGCACTTCAAACACTAGGGGAGAGGGTTATGTTGGCCTCTGTGCTCGGCGTAGGCGTCGTTAAGCGGTGAGCGTCAAAAGGCGCGAACGAGCCTGCTACGTACGCCAGGTAGGCAAGGCAAGATGCATGCGCTCCAAGCACATCAGACTTGCTCTTTTACGAGACTTTAT
The DNA here is from genome assembly GCA_036395055.1 of Pyrinomonadaceae bacterium. Taxonomy (GTDB): domain Bacteria; phylum Acidobacteriota; class Blastocatellia; order Pyrinomonadales; family Pyrinomonadaceae; genus PSRF01. The sequence continues at coordinate 5,815 of DASWDX010000578.1, forward strand.
TGATACTTTCGACCCCTATGCTTAAAGACAAATTCGGAATCATCTTCGGCGTTGCTAACAAACGCTCGATCGCCTGGGCCACCGCGCAGTCTCTGCACGAAGCAGGTGCGCGTCTGGCTTTCACTTATCAGGGCGATCGGCTCAAGGAAAATGTCGAGAGCCTGACACAAGAGGCAATGCCCGGTTCGTTGCTGCTGCCGTGTGACGTTACCAAGCAGGAAGAAATTGACGCAACCTTCGCGCGAGTTGGCGAGGAGTTTGGCCGTCTCGACTTTCTAATTCACAGTATTGCCTATGCGCCGCGGGAGGCCCTGGGTGGCGAGTATCTCGACACCAGCCGGGAGGCCTTTCTCACCGCGCTCGAAATCAGTGCTTATTCATTGGTTCAACTTGCGCGCGCGGCAACGCCGTTGATGACTGAAGGCGGCAGCATTGTTTGCATGACTTACTACGGCGCGGAAAAAGTTGTTGCGGGTTACAACGTCATGGGCGTTGCGAAGTCAGCACTGGAAGCAAGTACGCGTTATTTGGCGAATGACCTGGGCCCACGCAACATTCGTGTTAATGCTATCAGCGCCGGTCCCATTCAGACGCTTTCTGCGCGTGGGGTTGCGGATTTCAGCTCAATGCTGAAGCACGCCGCCGAGCGCGCGCCGCTACGTCGCAATGTGGAAGCTCGTGAAGTCGGCAATACGGCATTATTCCTGTGCAGCACTATGGCATCGGCTATCACCGGCGAAGTTATCTACGTCGACTGCGGCTACAACATTATGGGAATATGAGAAGCTATGGCGGAGAAAGAAGAACCTGACGAACATCAGCCGGGCACGACTCAGGACGAACAACTCCTCGAGAGCCCGGGGCTGGCTGAGTTTACCCATACTGACACCTGGCGAGTTTTCCGGATCATGGGTGAGTTCGTTGAAGGCTTTGACGAGCTTGCCACGCTCACTCGGGGAGTTTCGATTTTTGGTTCAGCTCGTACTCGCACCGACGATCCCATCTACCAGGCTGCTCAGGAAACAGCCGCGTTACTGGTTCATTCAGGATTCGCGGTGATCACCGGCGGCGGACCGGGGATTATGGAAGCGGCCAACCGCGGTGCGTTTGAGGCCGAAGGACTCTCAATCGGCTGCAACATCGAGCTGCCGTTTGAACAGAACTCAAACCCCTACCTGACGAAGGGATTAAAGTTCAAATACTTTTTTGTTCGTAAGATGATGTTCGTCAAATACAGCCTGGGGTTCATTATCTTTCCCGGCGGGTTTGGTACGCTCGACGAACTTTTCGAAGCTCTGACCCTAATTCAGACCAGGAAGATCCGTAACTTTCCAGTTGTGCTTTTCGGTTCTGGTTACTGGGAGGGATTGCTGAATTGGATTCGCGATTTCGCGATGAAGCAAGGCAAGGTGACCGAGCAGGATCTGAAGCTGTTACATGTGACGGATTCTCCGTCGGAAGTCGTGCAACTCATCATCAACAGCCAGGACACCTTACGCCTGGACAATAGTTTGATTTCTGAGATTGCTGATCCTTACCCAACCTCCGCCAAGGACTAAGAATTGTCGCTGTCGGCTCAGTCTTCTACGTTTGTTTTGAGCCATTCGAGATAAGGGTTAGAGCCGGCGGTTAGCGGAAAGGCCACAATTTCCGGCGTGTCGTAACTGTGAAGGACGCGTACTTCCCTTTCCAATTCCTCGAACCTCGCCCCAGTTGTCTTCGCGATTAATAAAACTTCAGATTGCCGCTCAACCTTGCCTTGCCAGCGGTAAACCGACTCCATCTCAGGCAGGATCTGCACGCATGCCGCGAGACGCTTCTCCACCAGCATCTGAGCCAATCGCGCTGCCTCTTCCCGGTTTGCGGCTGTCATGAAAACTGCGATCGTTTCCGCTGTCATATTGCATTTCTAACCGCCAGGACGCCAGGAGTTAAGAAGATCAAAACAAAAGATGCGGGGGTCTTGTAGTCCCTGGCGTCTTGACGGTTGATAGCGCCTTCAGTCTTCCTCTTCTTCTTCGTCTTCTTCGAGCAATCCGCCAGTCAGCGGCGTCGTATCATCACCGAAGAATGATGCATAGATTTCCTTGGCACGATCAAAGTCACGCTCGTCAACAAATATGACGGCGCCCTCTGACGTCGCAGACAACAGTGGCGACAGTGCATCAGCCCCACCTGACTTAATAACTGAGCGGATCCCGTTTTGCGTCAAAATGTCGTTAACCATTTCGGCTTCAGCGGGCGAGCCCAGATGATGCAGTGGAAGGAATTTGGCTTCGCTCCCGTCGTGCGTTGTCGTCTCGGAGGTCAGGCGTCGCACTAACTCTGAACCGTCGTCAGGACATCGCGTGATGCCGGGCTGGTATTCGGACTCGCAAACAGGACAGAACATATAATCTCCAATCGGTCTAACAATCGCGTTTGATCTTGCTTCCTTGATCTTTGTTCTTGGACCTTTGATCCTTGTGCTTTGACCTTGGCTTTTTGAACTTTGAACGGAAACAACAGAGAACCAAGCTCAAAGCTCAAAGATCAAAGCCCTAAGGCGTCACTTTACCGCACGTACTGCCCGTTCAAAAGGAATCTCCTCAAAGTGGGTCATTTGTTTGAACGCGCGAAAGCGTTCGTTGATTTCATCATGTGTAAGCTTCTGCACTCGCGCAGTGCCAAACTCTTCCACGTTGAATGATGCCATGACAGATCCAAAGATCATCGCCCGTCTCATCGCCGCCTCGTCGAGCTTTTCCTGACTGGAAAGATACCCCATGAAGCCCCCGGCAAACGTGTCGCCAGCGCCGGTCGGATCAAACACTGACTCGAGGGGGTAGGCGGGAATTGCAAAATAACTCTGATTGGTGAAAAGAGCGGCGCCGTATTCTCCACGCTTAACAATGAGAGCCTTGGGTCCCCATGAAAGTATTGTGCGGGCGGCCTTGATCAGGTTAGGTATCTCCGTAAGTTGTCGGGCTTCCGCATCGTTAATGATCACGACGTCCACGCCCTTGATCGTGCGTAGTAGTGACTCCCGCGCGGTTTCAATCCACAGATTCATGGTATCCAGCGCCACCAGCTCAGCGTTTGGAACTTGTTCGCGTACCCCGCGCTGAAGATCGGGCTGAATGTTGCCCAGGAAAACGAGCCGCGCAGCCTTCGACGCCGTTGAAAGTTTTGGTTGGAAATTGGCAAATACGTTGAGATGCGTATCGAGCGTATGCGCAACGTTAAGATCGTAGTCGTAACGTCCAAACCACCTGAAGGTTTTGCCATCGGCTATGCATTCGAGGTCAGAAGTGTTGATGAAGTGATTATCAAAGACCTCTTGTTCGCCCGCGCTAAAGTCTCCTCCCACTACACCAACGATGCTGACATCGGTGTAAAAGCTGGCAGAGATTGAGAAATGAGAAGCAGACCCACCCAGCATCTTCTCACATTTACCAAAAGGCGTTTCGACCGCGTCGAAGGCCACTGAACCAACTACAAGCAATGACATGAGATCTTAGATTTCAGATTTTAGATTTCAGATTTTGGATCGGTAGACTGCCGGCCGACCTGTCTGCAACTCAACACTGCTCATTACTCACGGGTCGCTGCCTACGGTGTAATGCCTTCTGGCTTGATCGGACCGCCCAACGCTTCCAGGTCGATTGCCGCCTGCTTGTTGAAAACGCTGTTCGGGTAGCCGGCGACTAGACGTGAAAGATAGACGCGAGCATCTTGGCGGAGCTCGTCGGCGTTTTTTTCCTTCGTCTTTTGTTTGCCGCGATTCTCCGCAAGTCGCAAGCTACTTTCGCCGGCAATGTAGAGCACTTCATCCATCCGGGCAAAATTAGGATTGCCCGCGTCGATTTCCTCGCACCGTTTGATCGCGGCGACGTAAGCCTTCTTCAACTTGAAGTAATGACGAGCAACCTCAAGGTTGTGTAAGGAATCTTTTTCCAGGTCTGCATCGCGAATGGTTGAAGGATCCGGTCCCGTCTTAGCTTTTCCCTGGCCATAAAGAGCCGAAGCCGAGACAAAAAGCGCGGCGACCAGGACTAATACTGTTACAGAAATCTTTTTCATAAATCACCTTTCAGCCTGAACAACGAATTTGCCGGTGAACAATCCGGCCGAGACTCAACCTGGATGCTAAACCTTTCATGAGACCGCATATCTCTTCACTATAACGTCAAGTTTCTTTCGCGTCTCCTCCGGCCACAAATGCGGCGGTGTGAAGATCGCATGCTTCAGGGCCGAACTACACCTGCAGTTGCGCTCCTGCGCGCCCAAGCGTCGAACCGCTTCCTTCATAATGAGTTGCGCATTCCGAACGTTTTTATTGAGATATTGGATGACTGACTCGGCAGTAACGGCATCATGACCGGGGTGCCAGCAGTCATAGTCTGTAACCAGGGCCAAAGTGGCGTAGCAAATCTCAGCCTCGCGCGCGAGTTTGGCCTCCTGCAGGTTCGTCATACCAATGACGCTCATGCCCCAGCTCCGGTAAACTTCCGATTCTGCTTTAGTGGAAAACGCCGGTCCTTCCATGCAGAGATAGGTACCACGACGATGCGCTTTAACGTCGGTAACCTTGCACGACTCTTCGAGTATGTCTCCCAATTCATCACAAACGGGATGAGCGAAGGTCACATGCGCCACGATACCTTCACCGAAGAAAGTTGACTCGCGCGCGCGCGCTCGAGTCCTGTCAAAAAACTGATCGGGAATGACCATGTCGAGTGGTGCATACTGCTCTTGCAACGAACCGACCGCCGAGGCTGAGAGTATGCGCTCAACCCCGAGAAGCTTCATCGCATAAATGTTGGCCCGAAAAGGAACCTCGGTTGGCGTGAAGCGGTGTCCACGGCCGTGCCGCGGCAGAAACGCGACCCGGTTGTTTTCGAGCGTGCCCACGATGAATGAATCTGACGGAGAACCAAAAGGAGTGTCGACGGAGATCTCCTCAACATTCTTGAGCTCTGCCATCTGGTAGAGTCCGCTGCCGCCAATGATTCCGATCGTTGCTGTCGTCATACCTTTTTGAGCATTGGCGGGCTCGTCCCTCCCGCATTCAGCTAAGAGACGGCGCGGGACCGAACCCCAGCGCTACACTTCATACTTCGCAGCGCGCAGTTTTCCGTTGTCCTCAATCAACTTACACAATGGCTCATCTGGATCATGATAAAACAAGCATGCCCAGCCTTCGCGCGCGGCTTGCGGCAACAACTTCTTCTTCATTTCAAGTGTGTCCGCCGGGTAAAGATCGTAGCCCATGATCCAGGCAAACGGTACATGTGCGCGCATCGGCACAAGATCAGCAAATCCAAACAGCGTCTGCCCTTTCCTGTCGAGTCGCCAACACTGCATCGATCGATTATGGCCCGGATAAGTCTCCATGTGCAGCCCGGGCACAACCTCGTACTGCGCTTGCTTTAATTCCAGTTGGCCACTCGAAACCAGTGGGCGCCAGTTGTCAGGCAGATAGCTCGCGCGATCTCGCTCGCTGGGAGCTTCAGCGTGTTCGACTTCCCCTTTGGCAATAAAGTAACGGGCATTGCAAAAAGCAGGCACAGCACGACCCTCTGCGTTTAGCGCCGTATTTCCACCTGCATGATCGAAATGCAGATGAGTATTGATGACGATCGTTATGTTATCCGGTTCGACACGGGCCACCTCACGCAACGATTCAGCGAGCGGTCGCTGGCGTTTAATGCCGAACATCTCAGTGTGTTTCTCGGACCATTTATCGCCGATGCCAGTTTCGATCAGGATCCGTTCGTTGCCAGTCTCGATGAACACACAATTCATGTTCATTCTTATGCGGTTCTGCTCATCAGGAGGACAAACCTTTGACCACAGTGTCCGCGGAACCACTCCAAACATGGCGCCCCCATCGAGATGAAACTCACAGTCGGGAATAATTTCTACGCGGTAGTCGCCAAACTGCATTCGATTTCGTTCCAGTCGTCCCCTTACTTCCGCCGCTTTTTAGGTTCGCTATTCTTCG
>DASWDX010000579.1:0-16833 GCA_036395055.1 Pyrinomonadaceae bacterium
CACTAGATTTCTGATCTCTTTTTTGGCGATAGTTATCGCCTCAGTTGTTGCCTTAAGCGGGTGCGCTAACGTAGAAGAGAGCAAGGGCCCGGCCGTTGCAAGCAACCCGGGCAATGCAGGCGGCAAGATCCCAGTCACCACAGCTTCAGAAGAAGCGCGGAAGGAGTTCCTTCAAGGCCGTGATCTTCAAGAGAAACTGCTCATTCAGGATTCAATCCAACATTTCGATAAGGCAATTTCGCTCGATCCAAACTTCGCGCTGGCGGAGTTGAACCGGGCCAATGTGAGTCCCACCGGAAAAGAATTCTTCGATCACCTGAAGAAGGCTGTAAGTCTTTCCGACAAAGCTTCCAACGGCGAAAAACTGCTGATTCTTGGTAACGAGGCGGGCGCTAATGGCAACGCCGCGAAGCAGAAAGAATATCTCGATCAGCTCGTCGCCGCCTATCCAAACGACGAGCGCGCCCATTTCAACCTCGGTGGCTACTACTTCGGCCAGCAGGACATGCCGCAGGCGATCGAGCACTACAAAAAAGCGACTGAGCTCAATCCTACTTACTCGACTGCCTTCAACATTCTTGGCTATGCCTATCGCCAGAATGCTGATTACGCAAACGCCGAACAGGCTTTCAAGAAATATATCGAGCTGATTCCGAAAGATCCGAATCCATACGACTCCTACGCGGAGTTGCTTCTGAAGATGGGCCGGTGTGACGAGTCGATCGCGCAGTATCAGAAGGCGTTGGCGATAGATTCAAACTTTATCAACTCCCATCAGGGGATTGCCGCGGCGCTGATGTATCAGGGCAAGCCTGATGAAGCTGCTGCTGAATTACAGAAGATTACTGACAAAGCGAGAAGCGACGCTGAGCGCCGCACTGCGTTGTTCGCCTTGACTGTCGTTGACGTCGACAGCGGCAAGATGGATAAGGCGTTGGCGGAAGTAGACAAGCAATACACCCTGGGCGAGAAGACCAACGACATTCCCGCAATGACCGGCGACTTGCAACTCAAAGGAAACATCATGCTGGAAATGGGCAAACCTGATGAGGCCAGGGCGCTCTTTGAACGCGGCCTGAAGATGACCGAGGACTCAAATCTCTCGCAGGAGATTAAAGACAACGCGAAACTCTTTCATCACTACAACCTGACCCGAGTTGCGCTGGCGAAGAAAGATCTGGCAACCGCAAAGACGGAAGCGGAAAGTTTCCGAAAAGGAACTGAGACTTTGAAGAATCCCTTCCAAACAAGACAGGCTCACGAACTCCTCGGAATGATTGCGCTGGAGGCGAAGGACTACGACAACGCGGTGGCGGAACTGCAACAGGCTAACCAGCAAAATCCTTACGATCTTTATCGTCTGTGTCAGGCCTATCAGGGCAAAGGCGACATGGGAAAGGCGAAGGAGTTTTGCACAAAGGCCGCTAACTTCAATTCCCTGCCGCAGATTAACCTTGCTTTCATCAGGATGAAGGCGGCGAAAACGTAAAGAAGTGAGGGCTCGGCCCTCTGATGTACGGTGGTGGCTATCTCCCACCGGCAAACCTTTTCTCCAATCCGGGGCTGCGACCCAATTAGGGCGTAGCCCCCCAAACATTCTTGAGCGAAATCGGAAGGTCGCGGACCTCTGCATAGCGGTAGCGCCTTAGTTTGAGATCTTCTCTGCGCAACAGGGAAAGCGAAATTAAGACACTATCCGCGCATCAGGCGGCAAAGCCGCGGACCGCCTGCTGTCTACTGTTGACTGTCGACAGTTGACTATCTCCTCCACTTTACTATTCACGATTTACAATTCACTATTTCATCTTCCGGCTATCTACTATTTACTGTCTACTGTTTACTTCATGAACGATTCGTGGCCCATCCTCAGATTCCCAGAATGGCAAGACACTCTTGCCACGCTCCACATGTGGACACAGGTTGTCGGCAAGATTCGGCTGCGGCAAACGCCGCTGGTGAATCACTGGTGGAACGTGCCGTTATATGTGTCTGCACGCGGTCTTACGACTTCCGCGATGCCTTATCACGATGGACGTATTTTTGAGATCGAATTTGATTTCATCGACCACCAGCTTCTGATCGAGTGCAGTGATGGTTCGACCACATCGCTCGCGTTGCGTCCGCAATCCGTGGCTGACTTTTATGCGGAAGTGATGACGACTCTCCACGGCCTGGGAATCGAGATCAAGATCTGGACAATGCCGGTTGAGATCCCGAATCCGATCCGTTTCGAAGAAGACAAGCTCCACGCTTCCTACGACGCGGATTACGCTAATCGGTTTTGGCGCGCGCTGGTGAAGATGGATGAAGTGTTGCAGGAATTTCGAGCGCGCTTCATCGGCAAAGTGAGTCCGGTGCACTTCTTCTGGGGCAGCTTCGACATGGCGGTAACTCGCTTCTCCGGCAGACCCGCTCCCGAGCGTCCAGACGCTGACTCGATCACGCGCGAGGCTTACTCGCACGAAGTAATTAGTCACGGCTTCTGGCCGGGAAACAAGGACATGGAAGCGGCGTTTTATTCCTACACAACTCCGGAGCCGGTCGGACTCGCGGACACAATTGCGCAGGGGAAGATTCTTCCCGCGCAAACATTCTACAGTTCAGAGATGAAAGAATTTTTCCTGCCGTATGGCGAGGTGCGGAAATCCGAGTCACCAGATACGACGCTAATGGACTTCTGCCAGACTACCTACGAAGCCGGCGCCAACCTCGCAGGCTGGGACCGCGCCGCACTGGAGCGATAGGTGCGCAACGGCGAAGTGTTTTGTCGCATCCAAAATACGTGATGAAAAAGTTGTCAACAGCTGCGGTCGTTCTAATCGCGTTCCTCATGCTGGCCAGTATGACGGGGGTATCCGCCGCCGCCGAGAGAATCGCCGATAAATTCGCCGACAGGCTTGTTTTCTTCGTGCATGTTGCGCAACTCTACACAAAGGATCCGGACAAGAAGTTGGCAATGCCGCTTCAGGATGTTTCGACGAAGCGGATAGCCAACACGTGGCATGCGCCGCGAGATGGCGGTCGCCTCCATGAGGGACAGGACATCTTTGCGCCGCGCGGCACGCCTGTGCTCTCAGCGACTGAAGGCTATGTTGCGAACGTTGGTGAAAACTCTCTGGGCGGTCAGACGGTTTCAGTGATCGGAGCCGGCGGGCGGGTTTATTATTACGCACACCTCGATGCCTACGCGCCGTACCTGGCGGAAGGCGAATATGTCACCACGCAAACGCTGCTCGGCTACGTTGGCACCACCGGCAATGCCGCCGGCACGCCACCGCATCTTCATTTCGGTGTCTACCAGCCAGCGCGAGGCGCCATGGATCCTTTGCCGTTGCTCAGCGATCGGCCTCAGGAAAAACCGCCTGCGCCTCAAGCCAAACCGGCGGGCGCGAAGAAGCGACGTTAGAAGATCGTAGTCACGGAAACACAAATACGGAACCGGGAGCGGATAGCGACCGGCTGCAACGTATTCTCAAGTCAACAATTGATGTACTAGTCAACACTGCTTTTTCCGCTCATCCGCAATTGCCCGGGTAAGAAAACCAAACGTTTTTTATCGACACAGTTGAGCCTAACGGAACTGACACCGGTCGCTATCGCTCCCGGTTCCATATTCGTCGGCCCACGATGCCAGAGTCTTGCTCAGGCAGGCTCTTGAGCGTTTTAAGTTAAGCACTACACGGGACACACACAAATACGGAACCGGGAGCGATAGCGACCGGCTGCAACGTATTCTCAAGTCAACAATTGACGTACTAGTCAACACTGTATCGACACAGTTGAGCCTAACGGAACTGACGCCGGTCCTATCGCGCTCCCGGTTCCATATTCGTCGGCCCACGATGCCAGAGTCTTGCTCAGGCAGGCTCTTGAGCGTTTCAAGTTAAGCACTACGCGGGACACACAAATACGGAACCGGGAGCGTATAGCGACCGGCTGCAATGTTTTCTCAAGTCAACAATTGATGTACTAGTCAACACAGTTGAGCCTAACGGAACTGACGCCGGCCCTCGTTGTAGACCCTTGCGCGAGGCGACCCGGCCTGTAATCGCTTGGCATACGAACCTGCCTCAGCGCCATTTTGCACACACTGCTGGCGATTCTGTTGCATTTCCATTACTCCCCACCTGACATAGCAAGTGAAGGTTAGAATGATTGCATGCGATATCTGATCGTATTCTTTGTCTCTGCTACATTGTTTGTGAGCGAGTTCGCGCTCGTATTAGTTGCCATTCCGGCTATTGCCCAAGTTCAAAGCAGCGCACAGGAAAGGGCTGCGAGTCTTCGCTTGCAACTGAGTGAGGTAGAAGGAAAACAAGTGGAGCTGCAAACCCGTCTGCAGGAGTTGGAAAACAGTTTGAAACCCGAGAACATCGAGCACAGCCTGGCTGGAGTAGGCAGCACCCATCCCGAGGATCTACGTGAGCAGCGACGCCGGCAGCTGGAGATTGAGCGTAACGGAGTGCGAGCCCAACTTGATCTACTGGCCACTAGTCATACCCGGCTCGAAAGGTCGCTCGCGCAGGCAGACGCTGAGGCATATCGTCAGAGTGCGTCGCCTGGAAGCGGACCCTCGGCTAACAGTTCAGCCGCGGCTCAGGAATCGACCGTAACGACAGCCACTCGCAAACGTCCACGGCGCGTCAGGAAAACGAAAACCCGGCGATTGAGGCGTCTGCCTCAACAACAAACTCTTCCTTAGTATCTGCTTCCTGGTTTTCTGACGTTTCGTTAGCAATGCCCAACTTCGCATTCCAGGGAAATCAATATGCAGTCATCTATTGCTTGCACGCAGAGGCTTCGCGAAGTAGCCGGGCCGGTGGCGGAGTTTTAGTTTCTCTTTTTGCAGCTCAGGATTGGTGATTTCGATCTGCATCTGGCGGTAGGAGCCATCGCGGTTCTTGTTAGTTGAAGAATAAGCGACCAGATATTGTGAGCGAAGCTCCTGCTCGATCTCTGCGAAAGCACTGCTCAAATCAGTTTCACGCTTTGGGAAAAACGCGCGGCCACCGGTTCCCGTCGCCACAGCGCTGAGCGCGTCGTGGTTAACTCCCTCATACTTGCTGTCGCCGATGCCAATTGCATAGATTACCGTCTCGGCCTCAAGCGCCTGATTTATCGCTTCGCTCCTCAGTAGGCGGCTGGTTGTGTCCTGACCGTCGGTCAGTAGAACAATTGCGCGGCGTCTTTGATTGGAAATCTGGCCGGCGCGTGGCGTGCCAGTGCTCAAAGTACTCTGACCGGGTCGACTTTGAGTAGGCCACGAATCTCGTCCACCCTGATCTTCTCGCCCGGTTACCATCTGATCCGAATAACGCGCCAGTACTTCGCTCGACGTCAATGCAATCGCGTCCCAGATTGCAGTCGACCCTTCAGGCGGAGTCGCCTTCATGCCGGGCCCGGAAGCAATGCCGCTGATGGGCCGGCCCGAACCAAGATACGCGGGTAGTGCAACCTCAACGCGCTCGAGTGCGCGATAGATGCTGAACACGTCGCGGGTCAAGCCCTGCTCGAGAAACGCCGAGCCAGTAAAAGGAATGATCGCCGCCTGGTCCTTGCTCGATTGAATGATCGTCTCGATAAACGCGCGTGCGGCCGCTTTCTCCTGCGGCAACGTGCGTTGCTCGGAAGCACTGACATCAATCAGGAAAGCGATGGATAGCGGACGATCCGTCTCGCGCTGAAAAGTTAGAATCTTTTGTGGCACTCCATCTTCCTCCAGGCGAATGTCTTCCTCACGCAGCGTGGTAACGAAAGCCTTCTGTTTATTGGTGGCAGTGAAAAAGAGGTTGGTGAGATCGGTCTCAACGCGAATAACATCGTCGTCCTGATCGGAGCGGTTTTGTGCGAAAATGTGGCGAGCAGGGACGCTACAAAGCACGGAGATAATTAGCAATAATGATAAGCCGGTTGATTTCATTCGCGTCAGGAGTGAATCGATGTGTCCGCCTTTAGTGAACATCGCAAACCTGCGGGGGCAAGCCAGCCTTCCCAACCTGAGAGACTTTCTGATTAGCTCAATTATCCCGCCTGGCAAGCCTTTCATGCAAAAATCAAACACTCAACTACAATCAGCTCGTGGTCGGGAAGGCGGGCTTGCCCCCGCTGGTTCCCTATGTGCGCCCTTACAAAACCATCTGCTGCTACTTCAAGCCTTTGATATTGGCCGGTTTGACAAAGAGCGTGTCGGCTAGTGGGCGATTGTATTCGATTGACTCGTAACTAATCCGACTGGTTTGAGTGCCGTTGATGAAGTGGTCTACAACCCAGGGTGCGGTGATGCCCGCAACTGTAATTGGTTTCGCCAGTAGATCCTCTTCGGTGAGCTCTTCAGTTTCATCCGAGTCCGGCTTCTTTTTGTTCGTCCTGTAAATTACCTTGGCCGGCAACCCTTCCCGGGCCGCAAATTCATATTCAACCCAAAAACCGTCCGGGTAAGTCAGGCGAACCGTCTCGTTACGTCTGGCAAGTCCGGCCTCACGCCGGCCCACGTAGCGAAGAGTAGCGTTCTCTTTTTTCCACCAGCCACGCAGCAAATTTTCGACGCTGGTGCGCATGCTTCTCTTGAAGTCGTCGATCTGCGCACTCTTCATATCACTCAGACTCTTGGTCGCGCCATCGAATAGCCAGCCGCTCTCGCCCGTGTTTGTTTGGATAACGCGAACTCCATCACCCGTAAATTCGGTCCGCTCTTTGTCGGGATAAGCGATGTAATCAAGAAATCTCGTCGGGATTTGCGATGCGCCGTCCTTGAAAGCTGTAAAAAAGCCGCGGCCCACGACCGTTTGAACATTCAAGTACGAATTGCCACCGACAACTTCGAGCGCACGCGTTACGATCGCTTCAGCTTTCGGATCAGACGAGGCTGGCACCGGCGCAGGAGCAGGCGTTTGCGCCGCAAGCCCTACCGGAAAAAGACAACCGACGAGAAACAACCAGAGAAATATGGACTGGCGCCTTGAATTCATAACTGTGAATTTACCACAAAGTCCAATGACAACACTGAGCCTGCATAGAGAAGCAAAAGGGCTTCAATCAACAACGTTGAAGCCCTTTCGAATTATTAACGATTACGGGCCGTTCGGGTGCGGCCTTTTAACTTGAGATTAGTTCAAACTGGCGTTGGCGCCCGCAACCGGCTTGACTACGATTTCGCCATCTTCGACATCTACCACGAAGTTCGAGGCAGTTTTCCACAACGCGGTTAAGGGAAGCTTCACCTTCTCGTCGATGTGCCGCTTTAGGAAACGCGCGCCATACTTGGTGTTGAATCCCTTCTCGGTTAAGAAGTTGAGCGCTTCATCAGTGACGCTCACGTCTTTCCCCTGTCGCTTCATCTGGCGTTGCAGCTTGTTCAGATAAAGTTCTGCAATCTGGCGCACCTCATCCATCGTCAGCGGCGCGAAGACGATGATCTCGTCAATACGATTGCGAAACTCCGGCGAGAAGCGGGTCTCTGCTGCCTTCATCACTTCATTCTTTACTACACGAAAGTCCTGCGCGGTCTTGGTCCCGAAACCCAAAGGCTTCTCAAACTTCTTGAAGCTCTCTGACCCCAGGTTTGACGTCATGATTACAATCGCGTCCGACAAATAAACCTTCTTGCCGCGGCCGTCTGTGAGCCAGCCTTCGTCGAAAGCCTGCAGGAAGAGATTCATTAGATAAGGCGACGCTTTCTCAACCTCGTCCAGCAAGAGCACGGTGTAAGGATTTTCGCGCAGTTGTTCAGTTAAGATTCCACCACGCTCCGAACCCACAATGCCGCGCGGCATGCCAATCAGTTTCTCAATGCTGACAGTACCCTCGCTGTATTCGGACATGTCGATGCGCACCATCTTCTCTTCGTCGCCAAACATGAATTCGGCAACAGCCTTCGCCAGCTCAGTCTTGCCAACACCAGTGGGACCGAGAAACAGCAACACCCCATCGGGTTTATAGTGTGACTCTTTCAGCGGACCTTTATTCAGCCGTAATCGTTGCGCCACCGATTTGATCGCGGCCTTCTGACCGATTACGCGCTGCGAAAGCATCACTTCCGTCATCGAAAAGCGATCACTCGTGTCGCGAAAGATCATGTCGCGCGGAATGCGAGACTCCTGCGAGATCACGTCAATGACATGTTCCGGTTTTACGACCATAGTTTGCGGCTCGTTAATTTCCACTTTAACCGCAGCTGTATCGAGCCAACCGATGGCCTTGTCCGGCAAATGAAGGTTGCGAATGTACTTGGGCGCCATTTCCAAAGCGATGTTGATAGCCTCATCGGAAATCTTCACCGAATAGTTTCGCTCCAGCCGGGGACGCAGGCCCAAAAGAATTTCCCGCGTTTCACTGATCGAAGGCTCTACGACCTTCACCAGGCGAAACCTCCGCGCCAACGCCTCGTCTTCGCTGATGTATTCCTTGTATTCCGAGAGCGTGGTGGCGCCGATGATGCGCATATCGCCGCGTGCAAGGGCCGACTTGAACATATTCGCCGCGTCGGAAGATGTGCCCAGCGCTGCGCCGGCCCCCATGATCGTGTGTGCCTCATCGATGAAGAGGATTAGATTGTCGCGTTCTTTGACCTCATCGATGATCCCCTTGATTCTTTCTTCAAACATGCCGCGCAACATCGTGCCCGCCACGATGCCGCCCATTTGCAACTGCACTACATGTGCGCCACGCAACCGTGCCGGAACTTTATCGGGTTCCATCTCGATCAAACGGGCAAGGCCTTCGACTACCGCCGTTTTGCCGACACCAGGTTCACCAACCAGCATTGGTGAGTTTGCGCGCTCGCGGTGGCAAAGAATTTCCACCATCTGCTGAATTTCTTTTTCGCGACCAATCGTAGGCGCGATCTTATCAGCACGCGCCAGACGATTTAGAGAAACGCCAAAGTGCTTGAGATAGGGGGGCAGCTCAAACTTCTTGCGATACTGCTCCTCTTCCCGCTCGCGTTTTTGCACCTGCGTCTGAACGTTTTCAGCGACGGCGTCAGGATTTGCTCCCATGTTTTTCAAGACCTCAACGAAAAGGCTGTCGTAGTTTGTAAGCGCGGAAAAAATGTCGGTCGCTTCGATTGTCTTGCGACCCTGCGCGCGTGCGCGTTCCATTGCTCGCTTGAAAAGATCAGTAGTGTCGGGAGAAATTCGGAACCCTTTGCCGACATGCTGCTGGCGGCTGGTGTCGAGTCGTTTATCAATGGCGATCTTGACGACAATCGGATCGAGTGAAAGCTCGCGCATGGCCGAGTTGAACATGTCCGGCTCCTCATGCATGAGAGCCTGGAGGATATGCTCAACTGACACGAAATTCTGATCACGCTGGCGCGACTCGCTCAGCGCGTGCTCCAGTATGCGCTGCCCACTTTCTCCAAATTTGTCCTTATAAGATCCCAGATCCACCATTGTTTTCAAACCTGTTAACTTCCTTTTCTAACGAGCGTGCACGATTTCATGACAGCACAGGCTGCCAATTTTTATTTTGTGCCCACTTCAAAAAACTAACTAACCTCGCAGGTTAGATGTTCTGAGCATATGCGCCGTTGCGTTTCGATGCAATAAGAATTCTCGGGATTCTACCCCTGCAACTTTTCGGCCAATTCAGGCGCGCACAGGGCGAAAAGACCCGGCCGTCATCATTTCTTTATTTGTCGCTGTTAATAGTCGTAGTCCTCGCCGCCGCCGGGCATAGACGGAGCTGCTTTCTTCGGCTCTGGCGCGTCTGTGACTGCCGCGTCGGTTGTCAGCAACAGTCCAGCGATAGACGCCGCGTTTTGGAGCGCCGTACGCACAACCTTAGTGGGGTCGAGTATGCCGGCCGCAGCCAGGTCTTCAAATTCACCGGTCGCGGCGTTGAATCCTTTGGTACCTTTCAACTGCACAACTTTGCCCACGATCACCGCGCCGTCGAGTCCTGCATTTTCAGCTATTCGTCGCAGTGGTTCCTCCAGCGCGCGCCTTACTATTTTCGTTCCCGTCACAACGTCGGGGTCATCGTTTGAAAGTTTATCCAGCACGTGTCCCGCGCGCAGCAATGCTACACCGCCGCCTGCGACGGTGCCTTCCTGAGCCGCCGCCTTCGTTGCATTAAGAGCGTCTTCGACGCGCGTCTTGATCTCTTTCATCGCCGTTTCCGTCGCGGCGCCGACTTTCACGACCGCGACACCGCCGGCAAGTTTAGCGAGCCGCTCCTGCAACTTCTCGCGATCGTAATCCGAGGTAGTTTCCTCGATCTGTTTTTTGATCGTGGCCACTCGTCCCTGAATGGCTCTAGAGTCGCCGCCGCCCTCAACGATAGTCGTAGTATCTTTGTCGACAATCAAGCGCTTCGCCGTCCCCAAATCCGCCAGCTGAACGTTTTCGAGTTTGACGCCCAGGTCCTCTGTGATCACGCGAGCGCCGGTCAGAATTGCCAGGTCTTCGAGAATTGCCTTGCGACGATCTCCAAAAGCCGGCGCTTTCACAGCACAAACCTTTATCGTGCCGCGCAGCTTGTTGACTACCAACGTCGCCAGCGCGTCGCCTTCGATGTCTTCAGCGACGATCAAAAGCGGGCGGCCGCCGCCGGCTGCCTGTTCGAGAATTGGAAGCAGATCGCGCATAGCGGCAATCTTTTTCTCATGCAAAAGAATCAACGGGTCGTCGAGCACGCATTCCATGCGGTCGGCGTTGGTGACGAAGTAAGGCGACAAATAGCCGCGGTCAAACTGCATTCCTTCCACGATTTCCAGCTCGGTTTGCAGTCCCTTTGCTTCTTCGACTGTGACGACGCCATCTTTTCCAACCTGCTCCATGGCTTCGGAGATGAGTTTGCCAATTTCCCGATCGTTGTTGGCCGATACGCTGGCAACATTCATCAGGTCTTCTTTGCTTTTCACTTTCCGGGAGACGCGCTGCAACTCCGCCACCACGGCGTCAGTTGCCAGTTGAATACCGCGCTGCAGCGACATCGGGTTGGCTCCAGCGCTTACATTCTTCGCGCCCTGGCGGAAAATTGCCTGGGCCAGCACTGTCGCGGTGGTGGTGCCGTCGCCCGCAGTGTCGTTAGTCTTAACGGCAACTTCGCGGACCATCTGGGCGCCCATGTTTTCGTATTTATCTTGCAGCTCGATTTCTTTCGCCACGGTGACCCCGTCTTTCGTAATGACCGGCGATCCATATTTCTTACCAATGACGACATTGCGACCCTTCGGACCGAGTGTTACACGCACGGCATTCGCAAGCGTGTTTACGCCTTGCAGCATTGCGTTACGCGCTTCTTCGCGAAACTTCATCTCTTTTGCAGCCACTCTCGTTCTCCTTTTTATCTCTTGTAACGCAACTGTCAATTTGCGGTGTCGGTTGATGCCTTCCAACCATCTGCAAACTAACAGCTTGCTCTGTCGTAAACTTTGCGAGCCAAACTTAACTTAGTCTCCGGCCTTGTTTGCTTTTTCCGAATAACGACCAACCTTAACGCGCGCCGGTCGAAGCAGCCGGTCACCGATCTTGTAGCCCCGTGTATGTTGAGCAATAACTTTGCCTTCATCTTCAGTCGCCACTTCTACGGTCTCGACCGCTTCGTGCAACTCCGGATCGAATGTCTCACCAACAGCATCGATTGGCTCAAGCCCCGCAGCGGCAAGCGCGTTCTCGAAACTCGCAGCCGTTCTCCGTATGCCTTCGGCAATATCTTCAGTCGGGCCACTTGTTTCGGCGGCTTCGGTTGCACGTTGGAGATTGTCGAGCACGGGCAGCAAGGAGGCAATGAAAGTTGCCTTCTCAAGCTGGGCTCGCTCGTCAGCGGCCCGGTTCAGACGCTGCCGGGTTTCGTCAGTCTCGCGCTGAAGCTGTTTGCGCAACTGCTCAAAACGCGACTGCACCTCCTGAGTCTTTTGCTCCGCGGCCCTCGTGCGCGCCTCGAGTTCTTCCACATAACTGGGCTTGAGACTTGGAGATTCAACAACCGTAGTGCGGTCGGCGTTCTCGTCATCGTCCAGTTGAATCCGTCGCCGATCCGTCACGCGAATTTGAGGGTCGTCATCTCGTCTGCCCTTGTGATCTCTGCCGAAAAAGTCTTTAGCCATGCTATTCCTCTGCTCCGTCAGTACCGCCTGCGGTAGCGGGCGGGTGAATACTGGGAAACTTGAGCAAGCCACCCGCTACCGCAGGCGGTACTGACAAATAGTGCGTCCTACGAGACCTTTATCTCGACTCGTTGAGTTTTCCGCTCAGCTCGCTTGGGAAGATGGACTTGGAGAACACCGTCCTTGTAATCAGCCCGGATGTCTTTCTGATCGACGGCTGCTGGCACGCTAAACGTGCGGAGGAATTTACCCCTGGGACATTCGCCGCGATGTTGGGTGACACCCGGCCCGGAACGATTGCCTCTCACCGTCAGCCTGTTATCGTCGACACCAATATCAAGCGTCGTGCGATCGACACCCGGCAGATCAATCGCCACCGTGTATTGGTCTTTATCTTCGTAAACGTCCGCCGCTGGATACCAATCCGCGCCTTCAACTTCATCGCTCTGGTCGGCCTCACTCGCGCGCCGCTGTGTAGCGTCTTCGAATAAGCGGTTCATTCGATCTTGCAGTGACACTAAGTCGTGCAAAGGATTCCACTGTGCCATCTTTGTTTCCTCGTATCCTAAAGATTGTCCGACAAACTTTAGTTTGTCGAGTCGTGCGCCCGCCAGGCAGCGACACACTTAAGTTCATCGGACAATTATTTTTACGCGGCGACCGCTGCGGCTTCTGCTTTAAGATCCATCGCGTCGCCACTAACACTGGCCGACGCCTTTATGGTCTGACCCGGCAGAATTTCTCCACTCAAAAGCTTTATCGCCAGCGGATTCTGTATCAGCGTCTGTATAGCGCGCTTCAACGGACGAGCACCATAATTTGGATCGTAACCTTCGCGGGCAAGCAGCTGTCGCGCAGAATCGTCCAGCACCAATTGGATGCTTCTTTCTGCGAGCATGGCCCGCAGACGCTCCAGTTGCACGTCGATGATCTTTTCTATCTGCTCGCGCGAAAGTTGATGGAAGATAACAATATCATCGATGCGATTGAGAAACTCCGGTTTGAAGTTTGCTCTCAGCTCTTGCAAGACGGCATCGCGCACTTGCTTCTCGTCACCTTCGGCGTCCTGAATCTCGCGCGACCCGAGGTTTGACGTCATGATCAAGACAGTATTCTTAAAATCGACGGTGCGGCCCTTCGCATCGGTGAGCCGCCCGTCGTCCAGGATCTGAAGCAGGACATTGAACACGTCGGGGTGCGCCTTCTCGATTTCGTCAAAGAGCACAACCGCATAAGGCCGGCGACGAATTGCTTCTGTCAGTTGCCCGCCCTCTTCGTAGCCCACGTAGCCAGGAGGCGCGCCAATCATGCGTGCTACAGCGTGCTTCTCCATGTACTCCGACATGTCGAGACGGATCATTGCGTGTTCGTCATCAAAAAGAAATTCAGCTAGCGCCCGTGCCGTCTCGGTCTTGCCTACGCCCGTTGGGCCAAGGAAGATAAACGAACCGATAGGCCGGTTAGGATCCTGAAGTCCTGCGCGTGCGCGCCGAACCGCGTCAGCGACTGCCTTGAGAGCTTCCTCCTGTCCAATAACGCGTTGGCTCAGACGCACTTCCATCGTGACCAATTTCTGCATTTCGCCTTCCAGCATTTTGGAAACAGGGATCCCGGTCCACTTAGCGACTACCTCGGCGACATCCTCTTCATCAACTTCTTCCTTGAGCATCACGCCGTCTTTTTGAAACTCCGCAAGCTTCTCCTGCTCGGCCACGAACTTTCGCTCCAACTCCGGGATCTGCCCGTATTGAAGCTCAGACGCGCGCGCGAGATCCCCGGCGTTGCGGACCTGATCGAGCTGCAGCTTGAGTTGTTCAAGCTCCGCTTTGGCAGCCCGCATGCGCTCAATGGCCTCTTTCTCAGATTGCCATTTGGCTTTCATCCCCGAAGACTTCTCTCGCAGATCCGCAATTCGTTGCTCGATCTCCTTCAGACGCGCCTTCGATCTTTCGTCTTCTTCGCGCTGCAACGCCTGCCGCTCAATCTCTAACTGAAGAATCTCGCGCTCAAGTTGGTCAATCTCCTGCGGTAACGAGTCGATCTCGATTCTCAGTCGAGATGCCGCCTCATCAATTAAGTCGATTGCCTTGTCCGGAAGAAATCGATCGGTGATGTAACGATTGGAAAGAGTGGCAGCAGCGACGATCGCGGAATCCTTAATGCGAACGCCATGATGAACTTCGTATTTTTCCTTCAGGCCACGCAGAATTGCGATGGTATCTTCGACAGAGGGCTCGCCAACATAGATCTGCTGAAACCGGCGCTCCAGGGCAGCGTCTTTTTCAATGTACTTCTTGTACTCGTTGAGCGTCGTCGCGCCGACACAGCGAAGGTCTCCACGAGCAAGCGCGGGCTTCAACATGTTTGAGGCATCGATCGCGCCTTCAGCTGCGCCGGCTCCCACTAGTGTATGCAGTTCGTCGATGAATAGTATGATTTGGCCCTGCGCGTTTTCAATTTCTTTCAAAACTGCTTTGAGTCTGTCTTCAAACTCGCCACGATATTTCGCGCCGGCCAGCATCGCGCCGAGATCAAGCCCCACCAGTCGCTTATTCCTAAGTGTCTCGGGAACGTCGCCCGAAACAATTCGCTGCGCTAAACCCTCGACAATCGCAGTTTTGCCGACGCCGGGTTCACCGATCAGTACCGGATTGTTCTTGGTGCGTCGCGACAGTACCTGAATCGTTCGGCGTATCTCATCATCGCGGCCGATAACTGGGTCCAGCTTGCCCTTCCGGGCCAGCTCCGTTAGATCACGCGCGTATTTTGAAAGCGCCTGGTAGTTCTGTTCCGCATTCTGATCAGTGATACGAGAGCCGCCGCGCATTTGCTCAATTACCTTGAGCAGGTCATCACGCTTCACGCCATGCTGACGAAGAATCTTGCCGGCCTCGCCGTCCTTTTCTTCAACCAGCGCCAGCAGCAGATGTTCGGTCGAGTTAAACTCGTCCTGCATTTTGTCTGCCTGCTTTTGTGTGGCAGTAAAAATCTGACTTAGGCGGGGACTAAAATACTGCTGCCCACCCTCGACCCGAGGAAAGCGAGCTATAGCCGCTTGCACATCGTTAAGTACTACGGGGACATTCACGGCCAGTTTCCCAAGCACTGGACGCACAATCCCTTCCGGTTGCTCGAGCATTGCGGCGAGCAAATGTTCTGGCTCAACTTGCTGATGCTGGTTTCGCTCCGCGAGCTCTATAGCCGACTGGATAGCTTCCTGAGCTCTAAGAGTGAATTTATCTAGGCGCATAAAGTTCTTCTCTGTCCACTACTGTTTTTGACTCTTGAGCGGGGCTTCAGTTCGCTAGACTCGCCTGTGGGCCAGCCATGCTCAGTAAACTGAACACCCCGCTCGTGGTCTTTTATCAGATCAACAAACCCTTATCGGCCGCCCGCTGCCTGGCTGGATTTTTCGTCGCTGACATTCTCAGCTTTCGCTTCGATAGTCTTCGCCGCTCCTTCGCCGGCAATCTCGATCCGACGTGCTTTGGTTTCTTCACGCTTCGGCAGCGTCACTCGCAACACACCGTTGTGATATTCCGCCGTTGCGCCGTCTGCCGAGACAGTCTGAGGCAAGGTAAAAGAACGGGTGAACGATCCATAGGAGCGCTCGACTCGATGATAGTTATCGGAGTCGTCCTTCTTTTCGAATTGACGCTCGCCCCGCAGCGTAATGACGTTGTTCTCTACCGAAAGCTCGAAATCGTCTCGGTTCATTCCCGGGAGCTCGGCCTCGAGTACAATCTGATCCTTATTCTCATAAATATCGACGCTCGGATTCCAAGCTCCTCGCCCGATTCCTTCCTCGGCAAAACCTCGGGTGAGGTTGGTGGAAAAGAGCCGGTTCACTTCTTCCTGTAGAGTGCGCAGGTCCCGAAAGGGGTCATAGCGAACTATAGTCATCTCCAGTTTTCCTCCTTAATTTTATTTCACGCTCCAAGTCGGCGGTCGACTAATCCTTCTGGCTTTGCTGTGAGCGTGAGAGAATAATAATATTTGAGTCTAGCCCTGTCAAGTTCTCGCACTGCCGCCGAAAGCCTAACAAATCCACTGGATTTGGGGGCCTAAAGTTCGTAACGGTCGTTTGTAGGAAATCGCGAAGAAGGCTAACTCAACCCGAAAAATCGCTTTATGGAGGAAAGCAAGCCGGCGGATACGTCCTTGCGTGCACCCGAGAGATCTTCGGTGGTAGCCAGTGCCTGCCTGCGCTCGGCGATGATGTGACTGAGCGATTCGACCAGATCCGGATTGGTCTCGAAAACTTGCTTCATTGCAGCGTGTCCAATCTCGAGTACCTCCGTCTCCTCGAGCGCGATCACATTTGCAGTTCTGGGTTCGCCGGTGAACAAAGCCATCTCCCCGAAGAAGGCCCCATCGGTAAGCGTCGCCACCGTTCGAGCGCGGCCATTTTCGCTGATCTGTACACTTACGCGGCCATTGTGCACGACGAACATGGATGAGCCAGGGTCGCCCGCGCGTATCACCATTTCACCGGGAGCAAACACGTGAGATGTCGCCGCTTGAGCAAGCATCCCGGTTTCTTCCGTCGAAAGGGGGGCGAAAATATCGACGGCAGCCAGCCGCTCGACGATTGCTCCGCCATCGCCCTCGCGATCGCCAGTCCTGGCCTTCCGCTCGACGAGCAAAGTTCTGGTGGGATATGCAAAGTTGAGCTTGGCGCGCCGAAATGCATACCAGATGCGCTGGCGCACTAATGCATCGGTGTCGTTATGTTTTGCATAGTTTTCGAGCCAGTACTTGACTTCATATTCCACGCCGCT
>DASWDX010000580.1:0-16461 GCA_036395055.1 Pyrinomonadaceae bacterium
AGATCATGGCCGAAGCTAACGAACAAAGTGACTTCCGCGAACGCGACATTGCGCTGGAACAGATCGCAAAGCAATTCGGCGTGCGCGCCGAACGCGGGAAACGGTTCGCCGAGTTGACGAGTTTGCGAGTCGGTGGCGCCATCGATTGGGTTCTATCGCCTGAGACGGAGGCAGAAGCTGCTGCTCTGGTGCACGCGATGGATCAGGCGGGAGTAGCCTGGCGCGCCCTGGGATCGGGCAGCAACATTCTTGCGGATGACGGCGATCACCACTACGTAGTGTTAAGTCTCAAAGAATTGAAGGGTGAACTCCAGTTTGATGGTGAACGCGTGTCTGTTCCGGCCGGGTATTCGTTGCCGCGACTCTGTATCGATGTCGCGCGCCAGGGACTTTCGGGGATAGAAGGTCTGGGTGGAATCCCAGGCACAGTCGGGGGCGCGCTCTGGATGAACGCCGGCGCTTATGGTCACGAGATAGGCACTGTAACCGAAACGGTGCGCGTCGCGCGAAATGGAAAGGTAGTCAGGGTTCCGGGAAGCGACGTGCAGTGGAACTATCGTCACACATCCTTCAGGGAAGGTGAGTTGTTACTCGGCGCCACTTTGCGGTTAACGCCTGATGATCCCGAAAAAATTCGCGCTCGTATGGAAGATGCAAAATCACGCCGGATGGCGACGCAACCGCACGGCTCACGCTCTGCCGGTTGTTTTTTCAAGAATCCGCCGGCCGGCACAATAGGCACCGGCAAGATCATTGATGAGATGGGCATGAAGGGATCGCGACGAGGTAGCGCGCTCGTGTCACCGATCCATGCGAATTTTATTGTTACCGAGGGTGAAGGCGCGCGAGCTGAAGACGCGCTCGTTCTTGCCGAAGAAATTCGTGAGCGCGTGAAACGGGAACACGGAATCGAACTTGAGTATGAAGTCGAGCTGTGGCGGGCGAATGAACCAAAGGAAAAAACCGACGTCGACGAAACGACCGGTGAGTTAAAGCGAAAGGAATAGACGTGAGAGAGCAAGCCATTGCACACAAGGTGGGTAATCGCAGCGGCATGGGCGGTCAGCGTCGTTCGACTAGCGCGACCCAGCGACCGAGGCGACGCGAAAGTGGTGGCCAAGCGCTGGCCACACGTGTCCGAGCAATGCTCGGCTATGTGCCTGCGTTTCTCAAGCTCGCTCTCACAATCGTTGTGGGGATTCTCATTTTTGCGGGTTATCGCGCCGCAGCGTCTGCAAGTTTTTTTCAAGTCCGCAATATTGAGGTGCAAGGAACTTCCAGGGTGTCCGCGGGTGAAATTCAGGCAATCGTTCGTAAGGAAGTGGAGAAGAGCGGTGTCTGGAACGCAGATCTGCATGGACTAAACGCGCGGCTTGAGCGTGTGCCGTGGATAAGGACGGCGATTGTGTCGCGAGTCTTGCCCGACGGAATCCGTGTTCGTATTACCGAGCGCGTACCGCGGGCGGTGGTGAGAACCGCATCGGGTAGGTTTCGCTGGATAGACGACGATGCAGTGTTGCTCGGCGAGATGTTGCCAACAGATCAAATACCGGCGTTCTTCCTGCGTGGCTTGAACGAGGAGGATCCGGAAGGGGCACGCACAGAGAATCGCGAACGAGTAGCAAAGTTTCTGGAGTTGCAACGAGATTGGGATACTGCAGGATTATCGGAGCGCGTTAGCGAAGTAAATCTGATCGACATTCGTGATGTTCGCGCACAGTTGGCAGGTGACAATTCCCAGATTGAGGTGCGGCTTGGTTCACAGGATCACGGCAAGCGGCTGAAAGATGCGCTTGACGTGCTGGATGCGCAACGGCAGTCGCGGTATGGCTCGCTTATCAGTTATATCGATCTGAGTCAGGGCAAGCGAGCGATTGTTGGTCTCACTTCCGGTGTTCATAAAACGAGCGGTGAAGCTGGAGGTCCCAATGGAGCTACTGAATCGACCAGCGAGAGAAAGACTGACAGAGATTTGGCTGTTGCTGCGGGACCCGACAGAGTAAGTGCGGGCGAACCCATGATTGCCGGAAACAAAACTATAAAAAACCGTGGCGACAAGTCGCCGACGTCGGAGAGGAAGTCGCACAAATCGAAGAAGTCAGATCCCCGCGACCGATGATCGTAAAAACGATCACGGATTTGGTTTCAATCAAGGAGCACCGCTAAATGGCCAAGCGCACGCAACACACAATTGGTCTCGACATAGGGACTAGCCGGGTGACGTGTATAGCTTGCGAACCCGGCGAGGGCGGATTGCTCAATATCGTTGGGATCGGAGAAGCCGAGGCGCGAGGTCTGCGAAAAGGGGTGATCGTTAATCCAGATGCGGCGGTGGATGCGCTTAAGAAAGCAGTTGAAGAAGCTGAGCGAATGAGCGGGATGCAAGCTGAAGAAGTAACGATCAATCTGGCCGGCTCACACATTCTCGGGCTCAATGGCCAGGCGATCGTGGCGGTGTCTGGTCGTGATCGCGAGATCACCGCCGAAGATGTTCGCCGCGCCATAGACTCTGCCTGTGCTATTCAACTGCCAGCTGGACGCGAAATAGTGGATCGCCTGCCTCAGGAGTTTATCGTTGACGACCAGGATGGAATCAATGATCCGGTTGGCATGATCGGCGCGCGGCTCGCAGTCAAAGTGCATATCGTTACCAGCCCCGTCACCGCTCGACAAAATGCTATTAACGCCGTAAATCGGGCCGGTTTGATAGTGGCCGACATGGTTCTGGAGCAACTCGCCGCCGCCGAAGCCTCGCTGACCGAAGACGACAAGGAATTTGGCGCGGCTCTCGTGGACATCGGCGCTGAGACTACCGGTTTGGTCATTTATCAACGAGGCGCGGTGCAGCATACAGCCGTGTTTCCGCTGGGTGGCTCGCATTTCACCAATGACATTGCTTTCGGATTGCGCACGCCGATTCCAGACGCGGAAAAGATCAAACGGGCAGTTGGCTGCGCGTGCAGTACCTCGCTCAACGAAATGCAGCGCGGCGAGTTAGTCGATGTTCCTTCGGTGGGCGGGCGCGCGCCACGTCAGCTCTCGCGACAAATCCTCTGCGATATTTTGCAACCGCGCGCCGAAGAAGTTTTGATGCACGTTGCCGATGAGATCAAGGACGCCGGCTGGGAACGACAGCTCTCAAGTGGTGTCGTGCTGACTGGAGGCGGTGCCTTGCTGAGTGGTATGACCGAAATCGGAGAACAAGTTTTCGATGCGCCCGTTCGTGTGGGCTATCCAGAGAGAGATCGCTTTGGCGGATTGATTGAGGATGTGCAAAGCCCTGCCTGGGCTGCGGCCGCCGGGCTCGCGCTGGTTGCCAGTCGTTCTCAAGCCAGCGAGTTGCGCATGGCAATGAGCCGACGTGGCTCGACGGGAAAGCTCACGCATTTTGTTTCAAGATTCCGCAATCGTTTCAGTAGTATTTTTTGACAAGTTGTTGTATGCTTTCGCCCCGGTCGCACAAGATATAGTCCGCAATATATCGATGCCGATGGCGCGAGCAACCCAACATAGAAGAAAGAACCCCTGGAAGCCTTCCCGCTTCGGAAGAGAGGAAATGACTATGGCAGAGGACGCTCGTTTGGATAGAGGCATTAATATCTTCATTGATGATGAACCACCGATCACAGGTGCACGCATAAAAGTGATCGGAATCGGTGGTGGCGGCGGCAATGCCGTTAATCGCATGATCGAAGCCGGCATTGAGGGCATTGAATTCCTCGTTGCGAACACCGATCTGCAAGCACTGAAGCGATCGAGGGCACCAATCAAAATTCAACTCGGCAGCAGGCTCACAAAAGGACTCGGCGCCGGCGCCAATCCTGGCGTAGGCCGCGAAGCTGCTCTTGAAGATACCGACAAGATCATCGAAGTGCTTGAAGGCGCCGATATGGTTTTTGTTACGACTGGACTCGGCGGCGGCACTGGCACGGGCGGGGCGCCAATCATAGCTTCGCTCGCGACGGAACTTGAGGCGCTGACAGTCGCAGTGGTAACGAAGCCCTTTCATTTTGAAGGGCGCCGCCGGATGCAGCAAGCCGAACACGGTTTGCGTGAGTTGCGTGAATGCGTGGACACCGTGATCACGATTCCCAACGAGCGTTTGCTGCACACTGTAGACAAAGATTCCTCTCTGGCAGATTCGTTTGGAGTGGCCGATGATGTTCTGCGTCAGGCTGTACAGGGGATTAGCGATCTGATTACAGTTCCCGGTTTGATCAACCTCGACTTCGCGGACGTTAAATCGATTATGCAAGGTATGGGAATGGCTCTGATGGGAGCCGGTCGCGCGCGCGGAGATAATCGAGCAATAGAAGCAACGCAACAGGCAATTTCGTCGCCCCTGCTCGAGGAAGCTACTATTCAGGGCGCCAAGGGTGTGCTGATTAATATTACCGGGGGGCCAGACCTGACGCTTTATGAAGTGAACGTAGCTTCCACAATTATACGCGAGGCAGCCGACGAAGATGCAAACATAATCTTTGGAGCGGTAATCGACGAGAACCTGCGCGACGAGATGAAGATTACGGTGATCGCCACCGGTTTTGGACAGGAAGCCGTAGCGGTCGCTTCCGCTGCCGCATTATCAAGCTTGCCCACGACCGCCCCTCGTTTTGTGCAACGCCCGACGGACGATTTGCCGCGACCGATGATGCATGCACGTCCGGACGATCTCGATGTACCTACATTCATTCGCAAGAAAGCTGACTAATAACCAAAACCCCCAGGCGGCAAAAAAGGAAGGCCCGATAGTTGAGCCTTCCTTTTACTTTGAACGGACGTTCGCTTTCGCCGGCAATGATTTTCCCCTTTGCTTTTTGACTCCCGCTTGTGTAGCATGAGCGTCATTCCTTGCAGGATTTTCCATTTCGGGTAAAGTTTTCGCCTTCTCCTCGGATGGCCGCAGCCTGCGAGTGTACTTTTATTCGCGTAACCCAATCCCCGCCAAATGTGCGTCGCGCGATCGATTTTGAATCCGTCCTAATTTTTTGGAGGTAAAGAAACAAGTGAGCAATCGTAAACTCATCAGAACCACGCTTGCCGAGGTGAAGGGCAAAGCACGCGAGGTCCCTCAACCCAGGGAACGTTCCAATGGTGGTTCCCAACGAGGACCTGGCGGCGACAGTGGAAGAGACGCCGGCAGAGAGGCAGCGCGAGCGGCTCAACATGCGGCCGTTCAAGTGCGAAAGCGAACGCCCCCGCCGATGGAGACTAACGCCGAGCTCTTCTATTATAAGAAGCAGATCGATGCGCACACGCCAATGGTGATTGTGTTGCTTGACGGCGAAGAAATCGAAGGAACCATCGAGTGGTACGATCGTGGCGCGTTGAAGGTGAACCGCAAGTCGGCGCCCAATCTTCTTCTTCTCAAGAGGAACGTCAAGTACATGTACAAAGCAGATGAGCGTGTTGAAGCGGCCGCGGAGTAAAGGCACACCGGCGCCCACTCGGATTCCTGACTCCCTTCAAATCCACAATAGATATCGGCCCAGTCTCCACTAATGAGGCAGTTTGGCAAAAACTCATCTCATTCAGGTCCTCGCCAGCGCCGACCCTTGCCGCGAATCGCCATCACAATGGGTGATCCGGCGGGTATTGGTCCGGAAGTAGTTCTAAAGGCTATCGCTGAAGAAGATATCCGCCGTGCCTGCATTCCGGTAGTTATTGGCGACGCTCAGTTGCTGGCCCATACGGCTCGGACTCTCGATCTGCAATCCGGATACGATATTATTCGTTCGGGAGAACCAATCCCCGAGCAACTATCCGAACCGATCATTTTTCATCTGGACAACATCAACGGAGTAATCGAGCCGGGGATCGAATCCGCAGCCGCAGGCAAAGCGGCGGCTTCCTACATTGAAGCGGCGGTAGAGTTGTGCGCGGCGGGCAGCACTGATGCCATAGCCACGGCACCAATTAATAAGCGATCGCTTTTTCTGGGTGGTTACAGCTTTCCTGGTCACACGGAGTTTCTGGCCCATCTCACCGGCAGCGAAGAATATGCGATGGCTTTTGTTGCTGCGAATCTGCGCATTGTTTTAATCTCAACGCACGTGTCGTTAGCTGAAGCGATACGAATGGTGGAACGAGATCGCATTATCCGAACGATTAACCTGACTAACCGCGAATTGAAGCGCTGGGGCATTAAGCGACCGCGTTTGGCGATGGCAGCTTTAAACCCGCATGGCGCCGAAGGTGGATTATTCGGAATGGAAGAGACTTCAGAAATTGCGCCGGCGATTGAAGCGTGCCACGGTGTCGATGAAATCAACGTTCAGGGCCCATTCTCTGCGGACACAGTATTTCTGCGAGCCTCGCGCGGTGAATTTGATGCGGTGATCGCGTGTTATCACGATCAGGCTATGATTCCTGTCAAATGTCTTTCCTTTGGCGAAGCGGTGAATGTTACTCTGGGTTTGCCGTTCATTCGCACGTCGGTAGATCACGGCACGGCATTTGATATTGCGGGTAAGGGAATTGCAGAACATTCAAGCATGATTGCAGCAATCAAATTAGCCGCCGAATTATCAAGCAGCGCCGGCGAGAGCAGCCACACAGTGGAAGTGTAAAATAGATGATGAGCAAAGATACTGGGCAGTTAACCCCGGACGGCAAGGAAACACGCCGCGTTCTGGTTGCTGATGATGATCCGGCGATATTGCGTTTAGTTTCGGCAATCCTGGAAAAAGAGAACTACGGCGTAGTCATCGCGCGCGACGGCCGCGAGGCTTACAAGATTTTGCAGAGTGATCCAAACTTCACCGCTGCCATCTTTGATGTCATCATGCCGCACATCTCCGGGCCCGAACTGGTGCGTTATATGAAGACCGAGAAACGGTTGATGAAGATTCCGGTAATGATGATGACGGCTGAGCAGGATCCCAAACTTTCGTCGGATAGTTTTTCTGCCGGCGCCGTAGTCTTTCTGCCCAAGCCTTTCACGACGGCACAGCTGCACATCATGCTGCAGATGTTAATCGGCAAAGCACCTGGTTAATTCGAACCCAATGATCGCTTTGAGAATCAAGTTAGCCGCGCAGTTTTCTTTGGTGGCTTGCTGCATAGTCGCTTTCACCCCAGCAAGCGTTCGGGCAGATTTGACTCCCAAACAGGCACGTAGAGCTATCACCCGCATGGCGAGCTTTGCACTATCGAACGGCTCGGTAAGGGTGAAAACAATTTCGGCAACGAGCACCGATGCGGCAGAAGTGTCGGCCGAGATCAGAACCGTCCTCAAGTTTGTTCAAGACGACCACGGAAGATGGCGCATTGCCGAGTTTAGAACCAGCCAGGATCGCTGGGAAGAGATTGATCTGATCGCCGACGCGCTCAGGTCTCAGGTGCCCGGGGGGGAATGCAATGCGCCCGATCCGCTTTTCAGAGGGCCGCTGGCAATCGATCCAAGCGTGAGACGCGCGCGCTGCTTGTTGGGAAGTCTACTAGGCGTTGAAATTCCTTCTGATGCGGTTCGAATCCAGGAGGTAGACCCGATGCCGATTCCGCTGGCCTCGCAAGCGTCCGCTACTGTCGTCGCTTGGGTGAAAGTGGAGACCCGTCTTCTCAACGACAAGAGTGGTTGGCATGTATCGGAATTGCGAACCGGAAACCGCGAGTGGGTCAAACTTGAGCCATTAGTCGCTGCAGTCAATGAGGGGAAAGAAAAGAAAGCCCGGGCAGAGTTGGAGCTGATCGCCAGAGCTCTCGAGCAGTTTCGCAATGACCACGGCTTCTTTGTCGTTTCCGATAGTCATGCCGTCGCAGTTGACTACCTCAATCCACGCTATCTGCCGCGCGTAATTCGCGTCGATCCCTGGCACCAGCCTTACAAGTATCTGGGCGAACGTGACCACTTCACACTGCGTTCGACTGGCCCGGATGGCAAAGAAAATACACCTGACGACATCCTGATCCAGTCGCGCTAACCCAAGCATCCGTATGGGCCAACTCGTTAATCGTTACGAATTTCCGCGTAACTACATCGCAACGAGCGCACACTTGAAAGGTCTTGACTGCCGACTGAAGTAAGGCGCAAGCAGAGCAGCTCAACATCTGGTTGCCATTTAAGACATTGACCCGGTGGACTTTTGGACGATTGAGCCGGGCAACTCGAAGTAGCTGCTGGAGACTCCTTTTCTACCAAAGCTCTTGACGCGCCCTCCGCGCCGATGATAGTTTCAAAATGTGGTTATGGCTGTTCCGGACAGCCGCCCGTTATTAGACAAGCAGCAAACAAGCCCTGCGCCGACTGTCACCAATTCCTGACCCCGCCAGTGGCGCTCAATTCAGCTAAGGTACCAAGCTTTGTTAGCTGGACGAAAACTCCTACTCGCCGACGATTCAATCACGATTCAAAAGGTTGTCGATCTTACTTTTGCCGACGAAGGCGTCAGCGTAGTTTGCGCGAACAACGGGCGTGAGGCGATTGAAAGGCTGGAAGAGTTTTTACCCGATGTCATTCTGGCGGATGTTTTTATGCCGCTGGTCAATGGATACGAACTTTGTGAGTACATAAAACGAAACGACAAACTGAAACACATTCCTGTTATGCTTCTGGTTGGCTCCTTCGAGCCTTTCGACGAAGAGGAGGCGCGCAGAGTTGGCGCGAACGACACCTTGACTAAGCCCTTTCAATCGATTCGACGCTTGATAGACAAAGTCGGCATGCTCGTGAGCGGTCGCCCGCCAGAGGAACAGATACCGACGGCTGAACTACCGAAGCCTGAGGTACCCGAACCGGAAGTCGAAAAGCTCACCACGGCGGAGCTTGAAATTACGACCGCCGATACTCAACCGCTGCCGGCGGAACTCCGGCACATTGTGGAAGAAGCCACGCCGTCGCGCGCGCATCAGGAACAAGTTGAACTCTTATCGGAACCAAAGGCGGACAATGGAATGACTGAGGGGACAGTGACGGAAAGCAGAAACCAGGTTTCCGAAACTTACGAAGGCGCCGGTGAGGTGCTACTTGATCTGAGCTTCGAACCAGGACGTTCGGCTCTGGATGAGGATTTTGTTTTAGATATAGATCTCGATGAAGTTCCCGAGACTTCGCCCGAAGAGCCTTTATCTGCGGGCCCTGCATTTGGCGGTGTTGACAGCTATCGATCGATTACGCAGGCGGAGCCTGGCCAGGTGAGCACAAACTGGTCTCAGGCAACAGCCATCTCCGAAGTCCCAGTGGCCGCGACAGACCAATTCGCAACAGCGCAGGAGTTTCAGCGGATCGTGGATGAACCAGTTGGCGAACCTGCGCCTGAGGCAACGTTGCCCGAGGTCGAAGTGGTGGGTGTCGCCTCCGAAGTCACCTCTACACCGACAGAGCAACCCGCGACAACGCAGGGATTTCAGCGGATTGTGGACGAACCAGTTAGTGAACCAGCAGCGGAAGAAACATTGGGTGGTGCGGAGGTGATTGAGGCGCCGGCGGAGAAGGGTGCTGTCAGCACCAGTGCGTCTGAGCAATATTTACAGAGGCCTCCAGCGTCTTTAACCACACCACGTCCAAGTGTGTTCTCAATACAACAATTGTCACCGGAGGTAATTGACGCTATAGCTCGGCGCGCAGTTGAACACCTGTCCGAGAAGGTCGTGCAGGAAATAGCCTGGGAGGTTGTGCCACAACTGGCGGAACTTCTGATTAAGCGGCAGCTTGAAGAGAAGAATTCTTAAATATCGCCAAAAGCTAAGTCGTTTTTCGAGCAGGTCACTCAAGGGTGACCTGCTCTTCTTTTGTTAGTAGTTAGTTAGCAGGATATGAAAACGCGTGCCGGTTACTTTACAATGCTTGATTACAATAAAACGTTGAGCTAGACCGGTGAGCACTGACAACTGATAACTGACCAACCCATGGAAATCCCTAAACAATACGACCCCAAACAGGCGGAGCAGAACCATTACGAACGTTGGGAAGAGCAGGGCTATTTCGCACCGGAAATTAACCGTGATGAGAAGGCGCCGGTGTATTCCATAGTGATTCCGCCACCTAATGTTACCGGCTCCTTGCACATGGGCCATGCGCTGCAGCACACGATGATGGATGTGCTCACCCGATATAAGCGCATGTGTGGCTATCGCACGCTGTGGCTGCCAGGAATGGATCACGCCGGCATTTCAACGCAGTTGATGGTTAGCCGCGAACTAAAGAAAGAAAATCAAACTCGCCACGATTTGGGGCGCGAACGTTTTATAGAGCGGGTTTGGAAATGGAAGAAAGAATCCGGCGGGCAAA
Organism: Pyrinomonadaceae bacterium; assembly: GCA_036395055.1. Taxonomy (GTDB): domain Bacteria; phylum Acidobacteriota; class Blastocatellia; order Pyrinomonadales; family Pyrinomonadaceae; genus PSRF01. The sequence goes on from DASWDX010000580.1 coordinate 10,229, forward strand.
TTACCAGACAGATGCGGCGCGAGGGCGCCTCAGTCGATTGGTCGCGTGAGAAATTTACGATGGACGAGGACCTGTCGCGAGCAGTACGCGAAGTTTTCGTGCGTCTATATGAAGAGGGGATGATTTATCGCGGCAACCGAATCGTGAATTGGTGTCCCAATGATCAAACGGTGCTCTCCGATTTGGAAGTGGAAAAAATATCGCAAGCCGGAAAACTGTACTACCTTCGCTATCCGGCAAAAGACGGCAACCGAAGTCTAACTGTCGCCACGACGCGCCCGGAGACAATGCTCGGCGATACGGCGGTCGCCGTTAATCCAGACGACGAGCGCTTCCGTGGTCTGAAAGGGGAAACTCTATTGTTGCCACTCACGGGGCGTGAGATTCCGGTGATAGAAGATGAGTTTGTCGATCCTGAATTTGGTACGGGCGCCGTGAAAGTCACGCCTGCTCACGATCCAAACGATTACGATATGGGCGTGCGTCACAACCTCGAAAGGATTGTCGTCATCGACAGCCAGGCGAAGATGACGGAAGCTGCGGGTGCCGATTTTGCCGGACTCGACCGTTACAAAGCGCGCGCGAAGGTTGTTGAGAAGTTTGAAGAGTTGGGCCTACTGGAAAAGGTTGTTGACTACGAGTTCTCCATTTCAAAGTGTGAGCGTTGCAAGACTGTCATCGAGCCTTTGATCTCCACACAATGGTTTCTTCGCATGGACGAGTTGCGAGATGAGGCGCTGAGGTTGTTAGAGCGCCAGAAGAAGCCACATTTTGTACCGGAGGTTCCCTACGAAAAAGTATATACAAACTGGCTGGAGAATTTGCGCGACTGGACTATCTCGCGCCAGCTCTGGTGGGGCCATCAAATTCCGGCGTGGTACACACCTGGTGGCGAAATTATCGTGGCGCGCTCGGAAGACGAAGCGCGCGCCAAAGCGGGAACTGACGAATTAATCCAGGATCCGGATGTACTCGACACCTGGTTCTCTTCGCAGCTCTGGCCTTTCTCGGCGATGGGCTGGCCGGAAAAGACCAAAGATCTCGACACCTTTTATCCAACCTCGGTGCTGATAACCGGCCGCGACATCATCTTCCTATGGGTCTCGCGCATGGTGATGATGGGATTAAAGTTTATGGCACGCGAACCGTTCGCTGATGTGTTCGTCACTGGGACGATCCTCGACGGGCAGGGCCAGCGCATGTCGAAGACAAAGATGAACGGCGTCGATCCGCTCAAGGTGTTTGACAAGTATGGCGTCGATGCAACGCGCCTGAAACTCGCTTCCGTAGGTAGTACTGATATCCGCTGGAATGACAAGCAGGTCGAGTCGTATCGCAACTTCGCAAACAAGATTTGGAACGCCGCGCGTTTTTCGCTTATGAATTCCGAGGGCGCGACAATCGAGCCCGACATTCTGACTGCCGTCGCCCCCGGAATGGCTTTGCATGATCGCTGGATTCTCTCGCGCCTTAACAAAACAACGAGTGACGTGCGTGAAGCGCTGGGCAGTTACCAGTTTCACGAGGCGGTGCAAACCCTTTATCACTTTTTCTGGGACGACTTCTGCGATTGGTACATTGAACTGACCAAGGCAGACGTCACCGCAGAGGAAACTATGCCGCAAAGAACTACCGCACGCACACGTTTGCTGACGGTGCTGGAGCAGGCGCTGCGTCTGCTGCATCCTTTCATGCCTTACATCACCGAGGACCTCTGGCAAAGATTGCCCGGCGCGCATGAAAAATTATTGCATCCAGCTTACCGCGGCACCGAGGCCACTATAATGCTGGCGGCTTATCCTGAAGCCATGAGTGAATTGATTGATGAGGATGCCGAGTGGGAGATGCAGGCCGTCATCGATCTCATTTCGCGCGTGCGTAACATTCGTTCGGAGATGAACATCAAACCGAGCGAGCCCGTGCGGGTATTGGTTGGATCGCCGGATGAAAGGTTGCGCACCGTGTTTTCTGCAAATCAGAATCAGATTAGCCGTCTCGTTCGCGCGGCGGAAATTTCTGTGTTGGAGAAGCTTGAAGCTCCGCGGGCATCAGCTCGGGCAGTGCTGGTCGGCGGCGCCGAGGTGGCCGTACCGTTGGAAGGTTTGATTGATTTCGAGCAGGAGCGGAATCGACTTGGTAAGGAAAAGGAAAAGCTTCGGGCTGAATCTTCAAAGCTGGAAGGACAACTAGCGAATCCACAGTTTGCTGAGCGCGCCCCTGCCGAAAAGGTGAGTGAGATTCGCACGCGCATCGCGGATATCTCACAACGCGCTGCGCAACTTGATCAGACGATCGCCAATCTCCAATGACGGTCCGGGTGCGTGTTAGCTATCGCCCCGGTCGGCAGTGATGTTCGCAGAGGGTAACTTGCTGTAGTGTCGGTCAGCCTGCTTGCGGCTTCGCCGCCGCACAGTGCGGTAAGGCTTCGCCTTACCGTTGAATCTTCAAATTGACTAGAGGCTATGCCTCCGATTCATGAGGCGGAGCCTCATGATAGAAATAAATACGGCGGCGGAAAGGCAGAGCCTTTCCGCACTGTGCGGCGGCAAAGCCGCGCTCGTTGATTGAGTGGCGGCAGTGGGCAGCCAGCTCCACCTGGAAACAACCATAAGAGTTGTCTAGTATTCTACTCAGTCAGAATGTGGAGAGAATTGAGGAACAAGCCAGAGAGGCTGCCGTTTAATCTGCCAAACAGCCGGGCGGCTGCTTGAATGCATCTGTGTACCGGGCGTATCTTTGGGTGCCTTACCCGCTGAGTTTTTTCAAGGGAGTTTTCTTATGCAAAGCCGATTCATTCGTTACAGTTCGCTTCTGCTGGTAGTTTTGATTGCGCTCAGTGTTTGTTCAATTGACGCTGATGCTCAACGACGCCGAAAGCGTCGCGCGCGCCGCGTCAGAAGGCCAGTGGTTACGAGGCCAATCATCACGAATCCCGCCATCGCGCCGGCAGGATCTGAACAACCCGGTGGCGCAGACAATGAGAGGATCATTAGCACCGCGGACCAGAGCACAAGTGAAACAGAGCAGACTACCGAGGGTGCACAGCCGAAGAAGGGCAATAGCTCAACCAGGAGTTCGGGTGACGCTGATATGCAGCAGACCATCAATGCGCTCTCAAATCAGGTGGACCGCCTAAACGATAAGTTGACCCAGATGCAGCAGAATGATCGCGTCCTTATCGATATGGAGCGACTAACGCGCGCTGAGCAGCGGGCTGAGAGTTTGCGCGCGCAGCAGTTGGATGTTGAAAGCAAGCTAGCGGATTTACAGTCGAAGCTTGAACAGATCGAGTACCAAATGCGACCGGAGAACATCGAACGAGCCGCCGGGTATGGCACAGTACATCCCGAGGAAGCACGTGACGCGCGTCGCCGGCAACTGGAGAGCGAACGCTCGCGGGTTTTGGCGCAGGTCAAAATACTGGAGACCAGTCGCACGCGTCTGGAAACATCCCTGGCTACTGCAGACGCCGAGGTCGATTCTTTGCGCCGGAAAATAGAGATGCAACAGGCACAGCAGGACACTTCTGGCGTAACGAACACCGAGCCGCGACCTACCCGTCGCGCCAAACCCGAATGATTCCGCCAGCGTAGGACAGGCATTCCTGCTTGTCGGCAATTCGCGGGTCGCAGCGTTACACAACCAGAACTCGTGACAGGCACGAATGTCTGACCAACCAATGGCTTTATGGGCACAATCGCACAAAGAGATCTCTACCGCGCTATCAGCGAAGCTCATCAGCGTGGTGAGCAAGTAGTGATTGCTACGGTTGCCGGCACACGCGGTTCAACGCCGCAGCAGCGTGGAGCCAAGATGCTGTTTTTCGAAAATGGAGAAGTGGCAGGCACGGTGGGCGGCGGTTGCGTCGAGGCTGAAGTTTGGGCCGAAGCACGCGAGGCCATGCGCTCGGGTAAATCTGCCCTGCACCACTTTTCTTTAACAGCTGAGGAAGCAAGTGAAGAGGGAATGGTTTGCGGCGGAACTATGGACGTCTTTGTAGATGTCTGGCGTCGTAACTGAATATTTTTTAATCCGTCCCTTGCTCCGGCAGGTGGTTCTACAGGAAGCTGAATAAGATGCCCGAATCGTTAATCGAAAACTACAAGGCTAAGCATCAGCATCCACTGAACCGGCTGACCCACAGCATTGGCATTCCTTTGATTGTGATCTCGCTGCCGCTATTCTTCTTTAACTGGCGTTGGGCACTCGCTCTGTTTGTGGTTGGTTGGGTTCTTCAATTCATTGGCCATGCCATTGAAGGCAATCGGCCAGCCTTCTTCAAGAATCCGACCTACCTGCTGGTTGGTCCCTGGTGGCTTTTGCGTCGGGTGGCGGCAGCCGTCGGCTTAGCCAAAACATCGCCTTCCAAGTGACCGCGTCACGGTCATTCTCATCAAAACACGAGGCGAGCGAGGGCGCCCGCGTTCCCAGTAAACAAATGTCTTCAATCGAACCTGCCGGAAACAAAGCGCAGCATCAGTCGATTCCGGAAGCAGTCGCGCGAATACTGAAAGATGGTTCGATCGCCTTACTAGCTACATTAATCGAGGCTGGCACGGACCACGCAACTATCGTCGGCACAAAACTGCTAGTTCATGTTTCGGAATCTGCGACGACCGGCAGCCTGGGAACCGAAGCGCTTGATAATGCGGTCGTAAACTATGCAGCCACGTTTCTCGAATCAAAAGCTGAAACTCGCGTGTTCCAAGTTAAGGACTTCGCGCCGGCGCTTACTGAGTGGGGTGAGGCGCAAATTCTTTTTGAACGCATTCAGTTGGAGCCGCGCCTGGTGATTTGCGGCGCGGGCCATGTGGGAGCATCGTTGGCAAGGCTCGCCAGTCTGCTGGGTTATCGCGCGACGTTGATCGATGACCGTGCTGAATTCGTTAGACGCGAATATTTTCCTGAGCAAGGAATCGAATTGGTGGCCGCCAGCAGCTGGTCGGAGGCAGTGCAGGCAACGGTCGGCAACGGGCACGGCGTCTGCGTAGCAATCGTCACGCGTGGGCATAGCGAGGATGAACAATGCTTGCGCGCAGTAATGACAGTTGATGCTGACTATGTTGGCTTGATTGGCAGCAAACGCCGGACGAATATTGTACTGCAACGCCTGCGCGAAAGCGGAGCTAAAGAGGAGAAGCTCGCAAAGGTGCATGCTCCGGTTGGGCTCGACATTGGCGCGGTCACGCCAGAGGAAGTTGCGCTGGCGATCATGGCTGAAATTGTTGCGGCACGTCGTGGTGGAAGAGGTGGATCGCTCTCCGCGTGGCGGCGAGAAATAAAGGCGGAGAGGGGAATGGATGAAAAGGGGAAAGGGTAAGGGGGGCAAGGGACTAATGCGAACAGGTAACGAGGACCATGGCTGATTTTCAGACGATCGTTTACACAAAATATTTGACGCTACCGATTTTCATTCTCCTTTCCCCTTTACCCTTTCCCCCTTTCCCCCTCTTGCAGCGGTGTCTTCTCGTCCTCAGCCTGCCAGAAGATCGTCACAATCCACCAGCGCTTGCCGTCGTTCATCAACTGGATGCTGTTGATGCCACGCTGAAACGGCTTGGCGTCGTCTGGCGCGTGTCGCGATTCATAGGTGCTAAAGATGTGCGCGATCTGACCAAACTCTTCAGTCTGGCGCGCGGCCTCTCGTTCGTAAAAACCTTCTTTCTCAAAAAAGCCACTAGCGCGCTCGATATACTCGTCAACCGTCAAGACGCGTGATCCGTAACCGCCAGTCGGGCGCGGCCCCGTCGGAATTTTGTGCCATCGCTGACGCAGACTTGGAGCTTTGCGTGTTTGAATGTTAAGAACAATTTAGTCATGGCAATCGAAGTCGAGAAACTGGAACCGGAAACAATAGTTCCCAGACGCAGGCCGGCGATGTTTCGCGCACTGTCACATCGCAATTATCGTGTTTTCTGGATTGGAGCGTTTCTTTCGAATGTGGGCACCTGGATGCAGGCTGTGGCCCAGGGCTGGCTCGTACTCCAGCTCACCAATTCCGCACTGTGGTTGGGTATTGATGGGTTTATGGCCACAGCGCCCGGCTTCTTCCTTACGCTTGCCGGTGGTGTTTTTGCCGACCTCGTCGACCGCCGCCGCTTACTTCTTTACACGCAAGTGGTAGCCGGGTTAGCTGCCGTCGCTTTAGCCACGCTGGTTTGGACGAACCATGTAGCAGTCTGGATGGTCCTCTCTTTTTCGTTTGTGACCGGATGTTGTATGGCGCTGGCGGG
>DASWDX010000581.1:0-6378 GCA_036395055.1 Pyrinomonadaceae bacterium
TATGGAAACCGAGGATTGGCTCGGCTGTTTCAAGGCGACAAGGTCGGGGCAGAGAAGGACTTCGATCAGTGCCTAAGGTTAGACCCCAATTTGAAACCCTTCCTCGAAAAACAGATCGAGCGTGCGAAGCAGCGGCCTGGGTCCAGGCAATAGCACTTAATCGGCGAATATGGGCCTCACCTGACGAAGTCTCTTCAAATTAAGAGCGCCTGGGCCGTAATTAGGAACGAAAACGGTCGCGGTGATCAAGCGTTATGATCCCCATACCACTGGTGCAAGCGGGCAATCATCGGATAAGATGCCAGCATTCGCGGTCAATGCGGCGAGTTTTGGGGCTGATTTCGTGGTCCAAGAATCCGCGTAAGTCGTTGATAATAAAGGACTTAACCCGCTTGGCTCAGCAACAGAGCACTCGTCTATAGGTTGCATCGATAAAGAACTTACCTCAGCGACGAGAGTCAATTGCGGACTTATTGCGGACTTTTCCTAGGAAATGCGCAAACTACTCTAGCGCATAGAGATACGACATCTCAAAGATCGTTGAGGTTCAAATCGACAATTCGGGGAGCGAAGGCTGCTTCAGCATGGGCGTTATTTGAAGTCATAGGCGAAGCCGATGTGGACACCGGCGCGGGGGCTGGCAGGAAAGCGACCAGCAAGTACGCCGAATGTGAGCGCTAAGTTATCACGCACCGCATAGCTGCCTCCGATCTGAGCTTCCAGTTGCCCGCGGGTTAGATTGAAGTTGTTGGTCACACCGCCAAACAGCTCGACGCCGAGCTTAAGCTTTGGAGTGAAGTCCCGAACGAGAGAGCCGTTGCCGGTAAAAACCTGTCCTCTGGTCGCCTCAATTCCGATAACACCAGTAGAGCTGTTGCCTGCGAAAAGGATTCCACCATTTAAGCGTGCTGTTGTCCGCTTGGTCAACGATTTTTGGAGCACACCGTATAGCCAATAATCCGTCAGGCCGGAGCCGGTTTGCTTCTTGGTGCTGCCGGTTGGCACTTCGACATAAAAAACAACTGACATTGCCGGAAGCCGCGAGCCCTCGCGTTCATCGCGTAACCTGACCTTCACTCCTAATTGAGTATCTCCAATTCCCATCGGACTCCCGAGCAATGATTCTCGCGAGTTGATGATCTTAAGAACTGGCGCACTGATTCCGAGCTCAATTCGATCAGTGAGGCCATAGTTGAGGGTGAAGTTTGATGTGTTTTGCCTTCTCCCTGGAAGTGAGGATTTCTGGAGCCAGTCATGCTCGTTAAAAAACTCGAAGTGGAACTTACCCTTCTCGGTCGTGTCAGCATCGTCGGTGTAAAAGGGTATCTGAGCGTAGACGTGCGATGACGACAAAAACACAAACATGAAAAGGAAGAAAGTCCACCTGAGTCTGCCGGGGTTCATAAGGTTTCAAGTCTTTATGTGTTGAAATAGTCTATACGCACGGGATTGAGCGCTCATGGACATGTCCCAATTAATTCCTCCAGGTCACGAGCATGCCGATAGCCGCCGCGAACATTACTACAGCCGCAACCCACCCTACTATGTTCGTGCCGACGCCATTGACCTTATCCCCATCACTTTTTTGTTGTTCTAGACAAGCATGATGACTACTAACAAGCTCTCGTGGCGAGGGTGTCGCTGGCAACGGAAGTGACGGTGCGCCTTCATGAGGGTCTCAAAAGCCTTTTAACACCTGGGCACGACCATCCAAACACCAGACCGATAATTAACCACGCGAGAAAAAACTGAATTCAATATTTCAGCCACGAACTCGTCCAGACTGTAACCATTGCCAACGCCGCTCCACTCATAACGATGGCCGCGATGATGCCTAGAGCATTGATGAGTTTTCCGTTGACATGCTCGCCCATCACGCGGGGGTTATTGCAAACGAGCAGAATGATGACGATCAGGGGCGGAGCCAGTACACCGTTGAGCACCGCCGACCAGAAAAGCATTTTGATCGCATCCAGCCCAACATAGTCCATCGCCATCCCGGTGAACATCGCCACTGCAACCACGGCGTAGAACTTCTTTGCCAAGCGCGGACGCTCGTTCATTCCGCCACGCCAGGCGCCTGCTTCCGCAACGGCATACGCTGCCGAGCCTGCCAGCACCGGGACGCCTAGAAACCCTGTTCCAATCAGCGCGACCGAGAAGAGCAGGTAGGCTGCATTTCCCGCCAGCGGACGAAGGGCTTCAGCAGCCTGCTGTGCTGTTTGAATGTCGCGCTGCCCGGCAACATAAAGCGTTGCGCCGGTCGTCAGAATGATGAAGTACATGATGAGATTGGAGAAGGACATTCCTATTACTGTGTCCGTAAACACGGCTCGCAGTTCTTCGCGCGTTGCGCCTTTGCGGCGCCCGACCGTCATCCTGCCTGTTTTCTTTTCCTCCTCGACCTCCTCAGCCGCCTGCCAGAAGAAGAGGTACGGCGAGATCGTTGTGCCAAGGATGCCGACGAACGTCATCAGATAATCGCTGGTGAATGAGATACGCGGCCAGAATGTCGCGCGCGCCACGCCGGTCCGGTCAGGGTGCGCCAGGAACGCAGTGATCACGTAGGCGAACAGCGCCAGGGTCAGCCACTTGAAGACCCGCACCAGCGCGCGGTAAGAGGAAAAAACCAATAGCAGCAGAATCACTCCCGCGAACAAGGGGGTGAAAATCAATGACGGCACTCCGGTCATCAGTTCAGCCGCCGCCGCCATTCCTCCAAGGTCGGCAGCAATGTTTACTGTGTTGGCAATCAGGAGCAGCAGGCAGGCGAACCAGAGCAATCGCCGCGAATAGTAATTCCGCAGCACGCTCGCCAGACCGCGCCCCGACACCAGCCCGATGCGCGCGCACATCAACTGAACGGACGCCATGAGCGGCAGAGTGAAGGGCGCCGTCCACAGCAGTCCAAAGCCATAACCTGCGCCTGCGGTTGAATAAGTCGAAATGCCTGAAGGGTCGTCGTCCGCCGCGCCGGTGATAAGCCCCGGCCCGAGGCCAGCGAAGAAGCCGTGCACCCTGTCACGCAGCCTTCGTTTTCCTTCAGGGACTCTCGCCGCCTCCCATGCCTCATTTCCTTGGGTATCATGTAGTTCCATTCGTTCACCGATTATAGGGTGAGATTCGCACTGCCGGTTCGAGAAAATGCAGCCGGAAGTAACAATCCAGCAAAAGAAAGGTGCTTTCAGCAAGCTAGCGAAAACAGAGGGAACACAATGTAGATTTGCGCCAGTCCTGTGGCGGCGAAGTGTAGTGCTGCAAGCGGGAAAGAGTCCCGGATGCTCAAGAGCGATGCTCGACTTTAGGGGCGGCACATGCTGGGGAAAGCCGGCGACGAGCGAGATAGCCAGTGGAATTCTAAAAACAAGCTCTAAGGCCTCCGTGTCAGCAGGCCGATGACCGCTACGAAGAGCGTCGAACCAAGGATTGACCAAATGATCGGAAAATTAGTGTCACCGAGGCGAAGCGCGAACAGTTCAGGCAGCCCGAGGCCACGCGCTACCCACAGGCCGACAATCGCGCCGACGAACCCAAGGGCGATTGAGACCAGGCACCCGCCCCGCGAATAACCCGCAATTGCCTGCCCGATAGAACCGCACAAGGCCGCGATAAGTAGCAGAATCAGTAAGTCAAGCAGAGTCATGACAACACCTCTTGGGCGATGCGCCGGCGCATACGTTTGGGACACGCGCCATACGGGCGCCACCGGTTCGTGAATCAATCACTTTTGTAGCACAACAAGTTTCATACGGCGCCAAGCACGCTCTGCTCGCTCACACTGGTCCATCTGCGTAGCCTGAAGGCAAGCACTAGAAGCGTCACTCCACTGACGAAAGCGTAGAGCCCGATAAACCAGATGACGACGAGCGCCCCGGCTGCTGGATAAATAAGCATCATCAGACCAAAAAGAATCGAGATGATTCCGCTGAGGGCGAGCACCCACCCACCTGTGATCTCGCGCCGCAACCGGCTCGCAGCGACGACCTCGAAGACACCGATCACAACCGCACGCAAGGCTATCAGGTAAAGCAGTACCAGGGCGGTAATGCCCGGCAAGATGAAAGTCAGCAAGCCAATGATGAAACTGAGAACACCGCCGATCAGCAGTGACCACCAACGACTTGAGTTGGCTGGAACCTTTGCTGTCGCAACGATGGACAATAGGCCGTCCGCCATCGCGTATGCTCCGAATAGAATGACCAAAACTGCCAAACTGATAAATGGCCACATCAACAACAACACGCCAAAGATGACAGCAGCGAGGCCACGCAGCGCAAGAGCCCACCAGTTTCGCGCCAAAGAGAAAGCCATCATTCTTAACCTCCTATACCATCCAGCATGAGATTAGGAGGTTAGCAACACCTCGCTGTACCTGGCTTGTCTCTTTTTGCTCTAAATTGCCTTATCTTGCGAATTTCCAGGGAGATGAAGGGGAGAAATTGTAATTGCCTCGGCCATGACAACGGACGCCGCGCAGCCGAGCAGACGGAGGACTTTGTCTATTCGCCCATCACATGGGCGGTCACTCGTTGAGAGATCACATATCCTATTGCGGTGCGATGTATGGTTTCATGTCCGTGCCGGTAGCCCAAACTTTATTTCGGCCTGCTCCCTTGGCACTGTACAAGGCTCGACCGCTGCGCGGAATAATGCTTCGCTCTCGAGACCAGTTTCGCCAGTTCCACAAGCGCAGCGGCTCGCCACGCCAACGCTAATTGAAAGAGTACCGGCGGGGAATGGGCGGCTAACGAGCTCCGGCCGAGCATCGTACACAGCCTGCCGCAGCACTTCGGCGAGCTTGATAGCCTGCTCGATTGTTTGTTCGGGGAGTGCGATCACGAACTCGTCCCCACCGTTTCGGCAGGCCACTGCATTTGACGGGATATGCCTGGCGATCAGTTGACCGACGGTGCGGACGGCCTCCGCTCCTGCAAGATGACCAAAATTATCATTAAGAGATTTGAGCCGATCAAGATCAAGGACCAACAAAGACAGAGGGGTCTTATCTATCCGGGCCTGATTGATGAATGCCGCGATGCGTGCTTCGAAGGAGCGCAGATTGTGCAGCCCGGTCAGATCATCAGTGATTGCCAGCAGGCGCATTCGCTTAGCGTCATCGGTCAGCTTAGCGGCGATGATCCCGACGCTGAAGAAAAGAATCACTTGAACGATGTCGCCTTCATTCTGTTGAAGATGGAGGAGCCTGGGGTTCTCAAGATGGTAAAGCAGTACCGAGGCGAGCGAGACGATCATGGCCCCACGACGGCCAAACCTGGTAGCAGAAAAAATAATCGGAAGGTAGTAGAGGTGTTGAAATGGTAAGTCGCCGGTGGCATGGTCGATCAGTGCGATTAATAAAAGTGCCGCTGTGATCAAAATCAGGTTCTGCCCGACGTGTGCTGGAGGGACGTCTGAATGAAGAATGTTTTTGCTCGTGACTCGCATCAGGCAATCAGAAGGATTATGAGCAAAGGCCCGTATGTACCATCTCCATTAGTCTATGCATCACATCGTCGAATTTTGTGAACCATCTCAATTTCTGCCATGGAGAATTTCGGTACGTGTGCCCAGATAAAAGGAATCGGTTTGGCCATCAGTCCCGACCACGAGAAAGTTAAGAGGATGGCGGGGCTTGTCTGTCAGTGCTTCCCAAGTCCGTCTCAGAAGTTCTAATTGCCCTTCAGGCGTCATCACGGATGATCGCCCCGCCACGATCCTCGCCGAATCGAGTTGCGCTGCTGTCCGCGCAGCGGCTTCGGCGAAATTTGAAGATGGAACCACGAGCAGGGCAACGTGTTTGCCCGCCTTCTCTGCCAGTGCGACGACGCGAGTAAACAGCAGTTCTTCATACCTGGTAAAAACACTCTCCTCTGTGATGTCTTCGTATCCTGCGTGGGGGCCCTTCGTGATGTGAACGCTGACCACGACCAGGTCCTTCTGCGCAGTGTCTGTCAATGCCAACGCTTTACTGAGGGGAACCAGCGTGTTGTAGTCGCGTACGAAGCAGAGCGTGTTGCCGGGGCGCACGCTGACGGTTTCATTCGAGACAGCCGCTTGCGGTTGCAGACGGAACTTGTTCAGCTCCACGTGCGCCCCATTCTGCCTTCGCTTGTTTATGCGCTCTGAGATGAGAAAGATGGTGAAGAAGATGAGGGTGAAGGCGACGCCACTGACAGTCGCTACCTGCTTCGTGATCAAATTTATTCCGGCGACGGAGAACAGCAGCGTCGCAATTACACCCAACCCCAGAGGAACTTCGTTGCCGCCCAGATCAATGTTGAATGGGACTTTCCATTCGCGCGGTTTACTGTCCGTAAAGCGCAGCACGAGCACGGCCAGTGCCTTGAACGCGAAAGACCAGATGACACCGAACGCGTA
>DASWDX010000582.1:0-39960 GCA_036395055.1 Pyrinomonadaceae bacterium
GAGATCGGCAGCGCCAGTGGATCGAAGAAGATGTCAGTCGCCGGCAGCTCGAGTTCGTTAGTCGCCTGCTCCAAGGCACGTGTCGCAATCTTTAGCTTTCCATCGGCGGTGCGAGCCATGCCCTCTTCATCGATAGTTCCGATGACCACACTCGCGCCGTAACGTTTCGCCAACTCAATTACTTTCGCAAACCGCGGCACGCCGTCTTCGTAGTTGGTGGAATTAAGAATGCATTTGCCGCCCGCATGTTGCAGTCCCGCCTCCATTTTTTGCCACTCAGTGGAATCGAACATCAGCGGAATCTTTATGTTGGTGGCCAGACGCGAGGCGAGCTCATGCATGTCGGCCTCGCCGTTACGACCAACGAAGTCTACGTTTACATCAAGCACGTGCGCGCCTTCACGTTCCTGCTCTTTAGCCAGTGAGACAAGGCCGTCCCAGTCTTCCACGCTCAAAAGATCGCGCATCTTTTTTGAGCCGCTGGCATTGACTCGCTCACCAACGATCAGGAACGAAGTGTCTTGCAGGTATGGCTGTTGAATAAAATTTGAAGAAGCCGCCGGCAAACGCTGAACCCTTCGACCCACCGGCGTCAGGTTCCGGACGGCTTCAACAACCGCGCGCAGGTGTGCCGGAGTTGTGCCGCAGCATCCGCCGACAATGTTCACGCCGAGATCGCGAGCGAAATGTGCCAGGTCGGCAGCAAGAGATTCCGGCGTCTCCTTGTAATGAGCGTGACCGCCGACGTTCTCGGGAATTCCCGCATTCGGAATGACAGACACTGGCAGCGTAGAATTCCGGCACAGATAGCGAACGTTTTCGCTCATTTGCTTCGGCCCGGTAGCGCAGTTCATCCCGATAACGTCTATGGGGAACGGCTCAAGCGCAGTGAGGGCGGCGCCGATTTCAGTTCCCATCAGCATCGTGCCGAACGCCTCGATCGTCACCTGGGCGATTACCGGAACACGATGCTTGATCTCTTCGAAGTATTCGAAGATGGCTGCTAACGCAGACTTTGTCTGCAGCAGGTCCTGGCAAGTTTCGACAATCAGAATGTCGGCGCCACCATCAACCAGGCCGCGCACCTGATCGTAGTAAGACTTCTTCATGTCGAGGAAAGAGATGTGGCCCAACGAAGGCAACTTGGTGGTTGGCCCCATCGAACCGGCAACCCAACGCGGCCAATCTGTCTTTGAATAGTCAGACGCAACCCGCTTCGCCAGTTTTGCTGCTTCCAGATTAAGTTCGTATGCCTTATCAGCAATATCATACTCCGCAAGGACGATCGAGGTGGCGCCGAATGTGTCAGTCTCAACAACGTCACAGCCCACGTCCAAAAATCCGGCATGAACCTTCTCAACAGCTTCCGGCTTGGTGACGACCAGATATTCGTTACAGCCATCCAACCCGCCGAAGTCGTCCGGCGTCAGATTCTGCACCTGGATGTTGGTGCCCATCGCGCCGTCAAAGACGACGATGCGTTCTTTTAGAATGTCGAGAAAGTTAGCCATAGCCGGTAAAGAGTAAATGGTAAATAGAGAATGGTCTGGTTCGGTGAACGATCTGTTTACTATTCACCATTTACCAAGACAAAAGCCCCGCGCCAACAACGCGGGGCTTTCCTAAAACCCTATTCGATTAGTCTCGCTGGGAAAGACTCGCCGAGCTGTTTAGCGGATTGTTTTTCGTGGCCGCAAGTCGCCTTAACTCACCACGTTTGTTCCGAGCATTATTGAAGCATCGAGACCCAACGCTGTCAAGCTTAGGGCCTAACTTTTTGGTCTAACCGCAACTATGGCGAGGTCCATGCCGCATTCGCTATTTACGATTCGCCGTTTACCAATTACCATTCACCTTCATGCGGCGCGCCATCTATCCCGGCTCATTCGATCCAGTTACGAATGGACATCTCGACATCATCGAGCGTGGCTGTAAACTCTTCGACGAGATTATCATCGCCATACTCGTAAACCCGGATAAACAGCCCTTCTTTTCTATAGAAGAGCGGCGCGGTATGCTGGAAGAAGTATTGAAGACAATCGAGCGGCGCAATTGCACGTTGCGCGTGGACGCCTTCGAGGGCTTGCTTGTGCATTACGCGCTCGCGCAAGAGGCCCACGCAATCGTGCGCGGCATCAGAGCTATTTCCGACTATGAATACGAATTGCAGATGGCTTTAATGAATCGTCGACTGGAGCCGAGTATTGAGACGGTATTCATGATGCCTGCAGAGACCTATTCATACGTCAGTTCGCGCCTCGTCAAAGAGGTGTTTCAATTGGGTGGAGAACTCGATGGGCTGGTTCCCACTCTGGTTAATACGCGCATGAAAGAAAAAGTAAAAGGCTAACAATATTGAAACGAACCCGGTTTGATCGCAAACCATTCGAAACAACACTAATGACAACCAAACCCGCTGTTTCACTATTTCAAGCTTCCGACAATGTAGCGAAAATGCAGGCTTCATCAACGCTTGCGGCAATGCAAGCGGCGGAAGCCTTGCGGGCCGCAGGCGCAAACGTCGTCGACTTCGGTGCCGGCGAACCAGATTTCGATACGCCAGAAAACATCAAGTCCGCGGCGGCAGAAGCAATGCGCGCCGGAAAAACCAAGTACACCTCAACAGGGGGCACGCGAGAACTACAGCAAGCGATTATTGATTTCTACGCACGCTCGTTCGGAGCAAACTATGAACGCCCAGAGGTAATGGCTACTTCCGGAGGCAAGCAGGCAGTCTTCAATGCAGTCGTCAGTTTCATTAATCCTGGCGATGAGGTTTTGCTGGCTAAACCTTATTGGGTAACGTTCCCGGAGGTTGTGTTTTTTGCACGCGGGGTGCCGGTTTTTATTGAGACTGAAGAAACCGGGTTCGTGTTGAGCGCGGCACAAGTGGAGCGTGCCATTACGCCGCGCACGAAACTTATCATCCTCAATTCACCTTGCAATCCATCAGGTCGCGTGATTCCAACGGCGGAGTTTCAACGAATCATGGAACTCGTAACCGACCGCGGCATCTACGTGATCTCCGACGAGTGTTACTTGCGCTTTGTTTATTCGCCTGGTCAAGTTTTCAGCGCTGCCAGCTTGCCGTCTGCGCTGCGCGCTCGTCTTTGCATCGCTGGTTCGTTTTCGAAGACATATGCGATGACCGGGTGGCGTATCGGCTACGCGCTTGCTCCGCGCGAATGGACTCGTGAAATGCTCAAGGTACAGGGCCACTCGACGAGCAACCCTAATTCCATAGCCCAGAGCGCGGCGATTGAAGCTTTGAATGGTCCACAGGATTCAGTGGCGGCGATGTTAGCGGAATACACAGCCCGACGCGCCTGGCTTCTTAATGCCTTGAAAGAGATTCCTCGCGTGAGTTGCAATGAACCGGAAGGCGCCTTCTATGCGTTTCCCAGTGTGCGCGAGTGTTTAGGTGGCGACGTGCCAACCTCTGCGGAGTTCGCTGCACGCTTGCTGACTGAGGAGCAGACTGTTGTCACCGACGGCGCAGGCTTTGGCGCCGACGGCTACTTGCGAATTTCCTACGCCACTTCGATGGAACAGTTGCGTGAAGGAGTGATTCGAATCAAGCGCTTCGTGGAACGATTGAGTAACTGATAACAGAGTTTCGCCTTGAATAAGGCGGATTCATGCTAAAACGATCCCGCAGGCCCATAGCAATCAAGGCAAGCGCCCGATTGCTTCCAATCCTTTCGATTCTTTCCAACTCATATTTGCGCGTCTCCCGTTCATCCGCGGCGAATGAACAGAAGGGCGCCGACTGCGTTACAGTCGGACGCCCTCTTGATTTCATCAGAGCTGTTGCTTAATAAAGGTTGAAGTTGTATTCCAGTTGGATGTACATCGACACTGCGCGTCCATCCTTCGTAGCCGGAACAAACTTAATATTCCGTGCGGCAGCGATCGCTCGCTCAGTCAAACCGTATGGAAGTCCTGAGACGGAGCGAATATTGGTCACCTGACCACCCGAAGTAAACACCGCCCGCAACACAACCGTACCAGTTACCTGGTTCTTTCGAGCCTCTTCCGTGTACTGCGGTTCCGGCTTCGAAAGAACGCGAGCCTTGGAGTTCACGTCCTTGCCACTGAAGATTTTGTTGTAATCCGTGCCACCACCGCCGCCGCCGGGGCCACCACCACCTTCGTGATAATCGCCGCCGCCGATATTGCCGCCGCGACCAGGACCGATACCGCCGCCTTCGCCCGGTCCGATACCACCGCCCTTGCCTGTGCCGATGCCATTGCCCGTTCCCGGACCGGACGACGGATCAGTACTCTTAGACTTAGGATCGCCGTACGCGAGAACGCGCGCATCAGGCGGCACTAGCATTGGATCCGCAACCACCGTCGCGGCCACCGGCAGTACCGGGTTTTTTATTGCCGGAGGATGTGGATCGGGCGCGACCACCTGCGGCACTGTTAATGAGGCCTGTGGAGTTTTACCAAACGAAGCAGGCTTTTGCTCTTCCCGGCCGCCACCGCCGCCCCCACCAGGTTTTTCTTGTTTTGGTTTGCTACCGCCGCCCTTGCCCTTGTTCAAGCCGGCAGTGCCTTCGTCAGGAGTGGGCTGTTCGTTCGGGATGTCGATGTACTGTTGGACGACGAGTTGATCAGCAATCTGCTCCTTTTCCTGTATCCTATTTTGCCAAAAATTATAAAGAACACCGCCCCCTATCAAGAACAAGAAGACGGAAAATGCTGCGACCATGCCAAGCACAGCGTTGCTAGATTCAGCATCTGGTGCTCCTAACACCGCCCCACTCTGGCTCTTGCGAAGCCAAGTTGCAAAAATGACGGCAAGGATTACACCGGTCACCAAAGCAAATGTTATGAAGCCGGTTCGAGAGATACCGCCTGGCTGAGCACGATCGAGCAGGCCAACAACCCCGACCAGGCCCAGCATCGCCAGGATCGCCACGATCATGCCGAGCACTACGTTGCGATTTCCAAAAAACCTCGAGGCCATCTGGCCGTAGCCGATCAGAGATCGCTTGGTAAAGCCGAATGGGTCCCGCTTGAATTCGGGCCACGTCAATTGATATTCGTGGGCGACGTCAGACAGTTCCTTAGCCAGTCTGCCCACCAATCCCGCATCGTCGATCATGGTCAGATGAAACTCGCCACGGGGCACAAGTGCCGCGGATCCGCTACCTGCCACAACCGCCTCGCGCAAATCGACGGGGTCGGTAAAACTGGCGGGGTCCACAACCCTATTCTCGGGCTCAGTGGCCACCGCCTGCAGAGGAGTCCCATCCACCGGGCAAAAACTAAACTTGTCCGCGAACTCCTCCGTACATGTTGAACAAAACTTCATTGTCACTACCTCGTTTTGGCTTTGGGGGAACCGTATCGAATCAGCCGCCGGGTCTGGGTTTCCCATTTCTCTATGATAACTGTTTACAACTCGCTGATCGAGAGTTTTTGGGGGCTCTGGAACAATCCAGCGCCCAAGCAAACACTGAAGCTCGTCTTCTGAAGTAAAGTTTTCTCCTGCCCTTTCGGGTGGAATCGTACCGCTCATTTCAAGCCTGCTCCAAAGTAACAATTTCTCGACTAGTATTCAATTCCTGACTAGTCGCTAAGTAGGGCCGGAGCGCATTTCTTAGTCGCTGCCGGGCCCGATGCAAACGGGACTTTACCGCTCCCACGTCAGTCCCAACCATGCCGGCGATTTCGTTGAGCGCGAGGCCCTCATACTCAAAGAGAACCAGCGCCTCCCTTTGTAGTGGGGGCAGACTCAAGACTGCCTCCTGCACTTTTATCGAAAGTTCCTCATCCAGCAACTGTCGCAGAGGTTCTTTGCCCCCGTCCGTGAACTGTTCTTCAGGCCACTCATCCATCCCCGTCTCTCTCCCCGACCTCCTCAGCTGTTTAAGCCAAAGATTGCGCGCCGCGGACAATAGATAGGTGCGCAGGGATGCCTTGTCGGGCAAGAAGTTTTGGGGCTTCGTTATCAGCCCCAGGAAGCAGTCATGAGTTATGTCTTCGGCGGCCTCAACAGAACCCGACAACCTGTAAGCAAACCGGAAAATCGCGGCGCGATGTCGCTCATACACCTTGATGAAAGCCGCCGGGTCACCAGCTCCTGCTCTTGCAAGCAAAAGTTCGTCTGTAGTTCTATCTGGCAATCGGCACTCGATTCTGCAGGAATCGCTTCCTACTAGTATTACCATCAAACAGCCAAAAGATACGCCCAATCTAAATTGCAGGGTTCTTTCAGCCTAATTTCAAATACCGTCCTGTTAAAAGCTGCGGCCGCCAGTGGCGGATTTATGAGCCTGCAAATGCCCTAGCCGAGCCAATACTGCTCAAACCAAGGCGTTGGATGCATTTAGAAGCCAAACGGTTGACGACTAAATATCGCGCATCTAAGATGTTTTCTTCTCGCCGTCATTGACAGCAACCTTGTTGAATATTTGGTTGGCACTGGCCTGCGACGCTTATGAACGCAGTCATATTAAAGAGGCTTTTAAGAAAAGCCGCCCTTGCGGTCTGCTTTATAGCGTTCTTCTATTCATCAGTTCCGGCCCAGGTGCCGATGGAACCCGAGCGGAACCGGCTGCTTAATGGCTTGCGAGTACTAATCTGGCCTCGTCCTGGTGATCAGAACGTCTTACTGAAGCTTCGCGTGCATAGTGGCGCAGCATTCGACTTGGCTGGCAAGGCCGGTAACATGGCCCTTCTCGGTGACATTCTATTTCCCGACCTTACCACGCGTGAATACTTTGCCGAGGAGATGCAGGGACGTCTCAATGTAACGACTGACTACGACTCACTGACAATCACCATGCAAGGCCGTGCGCAAGAGTTTGAACGAATAGTAGAGATCCTTCGAACCGCACTGGTTAACACCCAATTGACCCCAGAAAACGTCGCAAAGGTCCGTGCTGGACGCATAAAAATCCTCAAGGAAACGAGCATCTCGCCGGCAATGCTAGCCGATCGCGCAATTGCAACACGCCTGTTTGGCGACTTTCCTTATGGCCGTCCCTATTACGGCACGCCCGAGTCTCTCGAACGGGTAGAGAGAGCCGACCTGATGCTGGCTCGTGAGCGATTCCTGAATCCAAACAATTCCACGCTTGTAATCATCGGAGGCATCCAGCCTAATCGAGCTATGCGGGCCCTACGTCAACTACTGGGCATTTGGCGCAAAAGCGATCAGCTGGTGCCCGCAACGTTTCGCCAGGCCCTTCCGCCGGACTCGCGCACGCTGATAGTGAATGCCCCCGGCGACCTGAGTGTTGAGATTAGATTGGCGGTGCGGGGCTTCAGTCGGCAGGATTCGGATTCGCCCACCGCAACGTTAGTTGCCGCTTTGGCTCGCGAGCGATGGCAAAAGCTTCTCCCTGAGCTCGCTCGTAGCCCAACGTTCGTCAGGCATGACCCTTTCACCTTGCCGGGAATATTTGTTATGGGCGCCAGTGTCGACAGTCTTCTCGCCGGGAAAACGTTAGCGACTGCGCGCGAGGCCATGCAATCTTTCGCGGCCTCGCCCGTTACCACAGCGGAATTGGAACAGGCAAAAAATCAGACAATCGCGCTGGCTAACAAAGAATTGGTTACGCCGGATGGCACGGCAAAGGCCTGGCTCGACGCTGACACCTATCAGCTTTCCTCTCCAGCAGAACAGATGCGCACCTTGAGCGTAGTTTCACCAGCCGATATTCAGCGTGTAGCCACTCGCTTATTTCATGATAGTGCTTTTGCTTCCGTCGTAGTCGGCAACTCCGACGTCATAAAAACTCAAATCGATCGCTACGGAAAAGTGGAAATTATGGGTGAGGTCGGTCCCGACACTAAACCAAAACCCGAGTTCAAAAACGACTCGAACCCAGCAACTAAACCAGACACAGACGAAAAGCCTCAAACCAGATTTTAGGCGAGACCTGAGTAATCACAAATCATTCGCAATCTACCTGCAACCATATCGACACCGAGTTCCGGTTAACTGTGCCTGACAAGGAAAGCGCAACGACAAGTGAGCAAGCGCGGCGAGTGCGCGAGATGTTTGCCACGATAGCCGCTCGCTACGATCTTTTAAATCACCTGCTCTCCGGAAACATCGATAAGCGGTGGAGACGTTTAGTCGCGAAAACGCTTAGCGCGATTCTCGCTAGGAATGATGCTCGAGTTCTGGACGTGGCGTGTGGTACGGGCGATCTTTCACTCGCGCTGTTTAAAGGTGGCGAGGCACGAATTGTTGGGTTGGATTTTTGTCGGCCGATGCTTGACGTAGCGGTGTCTAAGGTTTCGCGGTTCGGTTTTTCGCTGCCATTTGTTGAGGGAGATGCGCTTGACCTCCCTTTCGCTGATCGTTCCTTTGAGGCTGCAACGATCGCCTTCGGGTTAAGAAATCTGACCAGTGTTGAGGCAGGATTCAAGGAACTCTTGCGAGTATTGAAACCCGGGGGCAGGGTTGCGGTTCTAGAATTCTCGAGGTCGCAGGCTCCATTGCTGCGTTCGATCTTTAAAATCTATTTTACGAAGTTACTGCCGTTGTTTGGTGGTTTGATAAGCGGCTCGAAGAGTGCGTACCAATATTTGCCCGACTCGGTTTCGCACTTCCCAAATCAAAAAGAACTTGCCGATCTGATGAGGCAGGCTGGATTTGAGGAAGTGACGTTTCGGAATTTGACTGGAGGCATTGCAGCGCTGCATCTCGGCACGCGTCCCTATTGATTCAAGAGCATTCACGAGATTGGTTGCAAACGATAACTTTGCAACCATAAGAGCGTAGCCCGGAGGAGGGCCTTGCGGACCGCGCGGTTGTCGGGGCCACGCGATTCAATGCAGTTTTCCTCGCGGGCTACGTTCTTGCCCTACGCACCAACAGGCGTCACCTCAACCACGCTATGCTATTATCCCAGCGAATTTCATCCAATCCCTTCGTCGAGATACGCCAGAGTGCGTTCATTCTTCAGGCATAAGCTTCTTGCAACGTTACGGCGCTTAGCAATCTTCCTGCTCGTAGTCTGGACGGTCGTTTCTTTGGTCACCTTGCTAATCGAACTCGTCCCGGGCGATCCGGCAGTTGCAGTCTTGGGCGAACAGGCAACGCCCGAGCAGTTTGAGCAGTTTCGCCAAAAGCATGGCCTCGATCGTCCACCCTTTTTCTTTTCGTTTCCCAGAGATGCTGCGGACATGCGCCATTTCCAATGGCATGGTGCCGATAACCGATACACAGAATATTGGGTCGCGCTACTTCACGGCGACATGGGCCGATCCTTTCGCACTGACCGGCCGGTTAAAGATCTAATCAAAGAACGCTATCTGGCAACTATTGAACTTGCTCTCGCTGCTTTGCTGATTGCGATTATCATTGCGATTCCACTGGGTGTAGTCGCCGGAAAAAATCGTGGCTCCTGGATTGATAATTTCGCATCCGTAGTTGCCTTAATCGGGATTAGTTTGCCCGGTTTTGTTATCGGGCCGCTGCTTGTCTATGTATTTGCTGTGAAACTCGATTGGCTTCCACCCTCGGGTCGGTTCGACTTGAGTTATCTGGTGCTGCCGGCTGTCACTCTCGGAGCCGCACTATCGGCAATTCTCACGCGCATGGTGCGTTCTTCGGTGATCGAAGAACTGGGCGAAGACTACGTTCGTACCGCGCGCGCCAAGGGCCTCAGCGAAACGATGGTGGTTTACAAGCATGTCTTGAAAAACGGGCTGATTCCGGTGGTAACAATTCTAGGCTTACAGCTTGGCGTTTTGCTCGCCGGCGCGATTATTACTGAAAAGATTTTCGGCTGGCCCGGCTTGGGTCTGCTCCTGGTAGAAGACGGCATAGGAAAACGCGATTACCGCGTCGTCCAGGGATGTGTTCTCGTAATTAGCATGACTTACATCATTGCCAACATGTTAACAGACATAGTTTACCGGTGGCTCGATCCACGCATTCGGGTTTCGTAAGTAAGGAACTTTGGACTTCTGTCTTTGGCCTTTGATACACCGACCACCAAAGACCTAAGTTTCAAAGACCCAAGTCCAAAGTTTTTATGAATCGATTAACGATAGTTGGTCTTGTCATCGTCGGCATTCTTGTGATGGTCGCTATCTTCGCCCCGTGGATCACTACTCACGACGTGGGCACCACAAACCTTTCGCTTCGCTATTTGCCGCCCTCCGCACAACATTTCTTTGGAACTGACTCCACCGGCCGCGACATATTCTCTCGCGTGGTCTTTGGTGCACGAATTTCACTGAAGGTTGGCATTGTCGTAGTTGCGGTTTCAGCGGTAGTTGGCACGCTGTTGGGGGCGCTGGCCGGCTACTATGGCGGCTGGATCGATAGATTCATTTCCGGTTATGTCTTCAACGTCTTTCTGGCGTTTCCCGGCCTGCTGCTGGCTATCGCAATGGTGGCGTTCCTGGGCGCCGGACTTAACAAGTTGATCCTTGCGCTTTGTATTATTGGTTGGGTCGGTTATGCACGTTTGATTCGCGGGCAGGTTCTGAAAGTGCGCGAATACGATTTTGTCCAGGCTGCACGGGCGCTGGGTGCAAGCGACGCACGCATACTACTGGTTCACATACTGCCCAACGCCATTCAACCTTTGATCGTGCAGGCGAGCCTGGGAATGGCCGGAGCTGTTTTATCCGAAGCTGCGTTATCGTTTTTGGGGTTGGGCGTGCCACCACCGGCGCCCTCGTGGGGCGTAATGATTGAAGAAGCGCGCGATCTGTCAACTCTCCAGTCGGCTCCGCACGCCTTAATATTCCCCGGTCTCGCCATCGCGTTCACTGTGCTTGCCTTCAACTTTATCGGAGACGGCTTGCGAGAATATCTCGATCCCCGGCAACGTTCCCGGTAATTTTATCGTAAACAAATCCAGTTCCTATTGAGAATTTGAGAAGAAGACTTTCGCCAGGCGATGCAAAGAGTCATAAAAATCCTATTATTGGTATTCCTTGGCATATTTGTTGGCGTCGTCGCCTACGAAGCAATCATGTTCATTCGCGTGTCGCGTTTGCGAAGTGAAAACCCGCTAACCACCTCGATGATTGAATCACGCGCCAAAGAAGCTCAGACAAGCCGACAACAACCAAAACGCGAACAGATCTGGGTAGCCCTCGACCGTATTTCTCCCAATTTGCAACGGGCCGTACTGGCAGGCGAAGATACAAATTTTGCTACGCATAACGGGTTTGATTACAAGGCGCTCCAGAAAGCTTGGGACGATGCGTTGCGCGACGCGGCCCGGGAAGCTAAGAAAGAAGGAGAAGACGACGACTGGCTGCCAACCTTTCCTGATTTCAAACGCGGCGCTTCGACTATCTCTCAGCAGTTAGCCAAAAATCTCTATCTGTCTTCACAGCGATCGTTGTTTCGCAAGGGCCAGGAAGCGATTCTCACAGTGTTTTTGGAACGGATGCTGACGAAGCGCAGACTTCTCGAACTCTATCTGAACGTCATTGAATGGGGTGACGGTATTTATGGAGCAGAGGCAGCGGCCCAGCATTACTTTCACAAACCAGCGTCGGCCTTAAACAGTAACGAGGCCGCCTTTCTTTCGGCGATGATTCCCAATCCACGCACCGTCTTCAATCCGCAAGTGAATCCCCGCCGAGTCTCTCGCCGGCAAAGAATTATCCTACGAGGCATGCCATACATTCGATTGCCCCTAGCATTTTCTTATCGATCTGGCGGCGTACAAGGAGGCTCTGTTTGGCGTCGGCACACATAAATCCCCTGCATAAGAAAAAAAGCCGCTCCCGAAGAAGCGGCTTTTGCAGTGACCGTTTAATTTTTGCCGTTTGCTGTTTCTAGTCGCGTGCTTATAGAGCAAACTCGTTAGCTATTTGCAACTCCGCCTTGCGCAGCTCAAAACGTGCCCTGCCTAAATTGCCCTCAGGACTTATTGCCAGAACCACAAAGTAGTCTCGGCCCAGCAGTCGCATTATCACTACAGCCCCTTCGAGGGAAATCATGAGCTCGCGGAGTTTACCAAGTCCCGTATCTTTACCGGCCTTCTGGGCGCTTCTCACTAATGACGTGAACTCAGCAGCTGCCACATCGAGATTTGCTTCCTGACCGGCGTCCTTAAGTAGCCGTTCAACTGCAATACCGTCAATGCCCATGATGAGTGCACCGAGGCTTCCCTCGGTGCGCTCAATTATTGTTTCAAGTACTTCTTTGAACATAGCATCGTACCTCGCTGGCCTATGGACGCTGTCCACCCAAGGTGCCGGGACGTGCGCTCGGTGCTGATGCAGGCGGAGCACTTGGCGTTGGCGCACTCAAACCTTGAGGCGTTGTCTGGGGCGTAGACTGTTGCTGCTGCAATTGCGTCGGCGTCGGTGTGTTGCTGGGGGGATTGCCCAATGGAACGGGTTGGGGAATCGTAGTCGTGCGCGGACCGTTGGTGATGACGTTGCTGGTCGGACGTCCCTGGTAGTCGGGCCGGTAAATGTGCGGCGTGATGAAGAAAAGAATCTCGCTGTTTTGACGCGTGACTAGCTTGCGCTTGAAGAGATTCCCAACAAGGGGGATTGAAGCCAGGCCAGGAGTGCGCGAACGAGTTTGACCTTCGGTGTCGGCTAGGACGCCGCCCATCACAGTCGTGCCGCCATCTGGTACGAGCACTTCAGTCTGCATGCGCTGCGTGTCAATACCCGGTACGCCGCCGACGGCGATGCCGGTATTGATCGTGTTGTTTTCAATAGTCACGCGGAGTATCACTGTGCCGGCGTCCGTAATCTGCGGAGTGATTGAAAGACGTAAAGGAACCGAAACGAAAGTCGTCGTCACTACTGCCGTTCCGCTCGCAGCTTGTGTAGTTTGAACAGGAATCTGCGAGCCGCTCTCGATTTGAGCCGGACGATTGTTTAGGGCAGTGACGCGTGGCGTTGCTACTGTCTTTGCCTCGCCTCGCGTTTCCGCAAGCGTCAGTAGGGCGCTGATTTGAGCACTACCGAAAAGCCCCGTCGTCAAGCCAATAACCGTGCTGGCCGCAGCCGCGCCAAGCGACCCGAGGGGCTGATTGGTGCCGGCGAGTCCGCCGAAAACACCAAATGGATTGGGCCCACTCCGTGCGCCGGTCGTACCCGAACCACTGCCGGAACCGCTACCACCCGATCCACTCCCGGACGATGAAGTCCCGACGCTGGGAAGTGTTGAGATGTTAGCCAAACCACCGCGTCCGAAGTTGACGACGCCTGCCGAGAGCTGGGCGCCGAGATCGCGGCTGAAGTTATGCTGAGCAATGACGATGCGCGTTTCGATTTCCACCTGAGGCTCTGGCTGGTCCAAAATCGCGGTAAGTTGGCGAATCGCCTCGATATTTTCTTTTACGTCGGTAATGATCAACGTATTACTGCGTCCATCGACCTCGATTGAGCCGCGGCGAGAGAGCCGGCGCGAAATTATTGGCAATAAACCCTGGTCGCCACTGCCGCCAGTTGCATCACCTCCAGCGCCACCGCTAAAGCTGAGATTTGTAGCGCCGCCTGAAAAAGCGCCGGTTGATCCTGCAGCTTGCGCAAGAGTGCCGGAGGCGCGTGCGTAGTTCAAACGAATGAACTCCGTTACCAATGGTGAAGCATCCAGTCGCGAATCATTAATTACCTTCTGTGTTTCCGATTCTTTCGCAAGGACTTCGTTTGTTGCTACGCGCAAGATGTTGCCATTGGTTTCGACGCCCAGCCGATTGGCCTTGAGGACGGCGTCAAGTGCGGTGTTCCAGGGGACGTCTTGAACGTTCACCGTTACTGGCACGGCCCCCACAGAACTGTCGATCACGAAGTTCACGCCATACTGCTCGGTAATGTAGTTGAGTATGTCGCGGATGTCGGCGTTGACGACATTCAAGTTGATCGGTTCGCCAACGAAACCCGGCTGGCCGTATTGTCGTCCCTGTTGAGACTGTGACGTTCTATCTGTCGCGGGGGACATAGAGGCGCTCGGTGAAACGCTCGGCGAAGGCGAAGGCTTCTGCTGCGCGGGTAATCCGTCAAGCGTGGTAATGAAACTGATCGTGCTGACGTAGGCGATTGCCTTAGACCCGCTATCTGCTGCCAGGATCTTGGCGCCGCAGAGGCACAGCAACACCAGGACGAGCGTAGTCCTTTTGGTGGCATTTGTGATTCGAGACTGATAGACCATCTTTCCCTCCTTAAGGGAATTGCTAGACGCTGACCGCCACGCGCTACGCTCGTTGCTCTTCAGCCAAAAGCGCGCGCCGCACAACGCGACATCGTCCTAGGTTGATTGTCAAATGGCGTAGCCTGTTTACGAATTGGTTTGAATAGGCAACTACGCGTGGAAGGAATTTCGAACCCGTTACTAATGCGATTCGAAACCAGAAAACTAAGGCTTGTCAGCAGCTGGCTCGTTCGACTTTTTCTCGGCTTGGCCAACTCTAGCGTTGTCAGGAGCTGCTTTAGCCGCAGCCGCCGCCAGGGCGTCGACGGTGTTCGGCTGGCGAAGGGGTTTCATTTCAACAGAACGTTCCCGTTTCCCGTCGGTATACACTGTTTCGCGGCGGAAAACGAGACGGTTATCTTCGATGGCAACCAACTGGCCGTCGTAGAAGCGTTCACCCGGATAAATTACGTATGCCAACTTGATCGGCGAAGCTTCAACGATCGCTGCGTATCCACGTGGAGAACGAGAAATCCCAACCACTTGTACTTCGCTCAAAAGAAAAGCAGTCGTCGGTTTTGGAGCCGCTATTCGCGCACTCATCGCTGCCAGCTTTTGGGCTTTATACTGCTCGATCCGTTCCTGAATTGATGGGGGCATAACCACGCCGCCCATTTTCTTCACGACTAGCGCTGGCGGCTCATACCTCTTGAAGGGATCACGACCACGCTGATTAGAGCCAGCAGTCGCCTTGGTTCCACTCTTTGTTTGTCCATCGGCAATTGAAACCGCGCGACTATTGGCGATACCAGATGCAGTCAGAAGAATGGCGATTCCGTATTCGATAACTTTTGTTTGCTTCATAGTAATTATTTTCCGGAACAGGATCTTGATTTCTTAGTCGAATTACTTGGCGGCCGGTGCGGCTGGAATAGTTACTGGTGGAACTTGACCGGATCCTACGGGTTGCGTGACCGCTGCCTTCTGAAGCTTTTCAGCGGAAACGTAGTACGCAGTTAAGTCGAATGTTGCGTCCACTGTCCTGGAGGAAGTTTGTTTGTCCGCTTGATTGAGTTGAAAATTGGTGATCGAGACAATGCGTTGGTAATGAGCGAGCTGTTCAAAAAAGTTTCGAAGCGAAGCAAAAGAGCTCGTAACACTAACTTCGATTTTCTTGCCACTATAGTTATCCTGCTGGACGTCATCTCTCGGCAGAAACTTCCTCAGAACGAGTCCGTTGGTGCGGGCACGATCCTGAACGCTTTGTAATACCATTGTGATCTCTCGCTGCTCGGGCAACAAGGCCTTCAACTCCTCATACTCTTCTTGCCTTGCCTTATAGACTGCACGAAATTCGTTGAGTCTCTGCGATGCGATTTGTGCTTGAGCGTTTCGCGGTAGAAGTTGCGCTATCTCATCCTTGAATACTTTTGTCTCAGCGCGAATGGACTTGGTTACGAAATACCAAAAGCCCCCATACATAACTCCAGCCACCGCTACGAACATTACGAGTCGCAGGTACCAGGGCAGCGATTGAAGATTGCCGATTTTCATCTGTTTGGGTTCCTTCCCTATCGTTTGGTGGGTATGGGCAACTTTAGGCTGGGGCTTATTTCTTCAACGCCACTTGGTTAGTAGCGGGGTTGGCGGCCTTTTGGGTCTGAGACTTGGCGCCATAGCTGCACTTCACAGTGAAGCTGACAACCTCCGGCTGCTGTACCAGGATCATTGAATCAGAGGGAGCGGACGCGGTTCTATCACTTGCCTGACTTTGGACCATTTCGCGCTGTGTTTCGATATTCAGGTTAGTAAACAGTCCGGAAGAGAACTCAAGACTTTGGCCAAATCGCGTAACAGCGGACTCGCTGGGTGAGAGTCCTTTGATGGTGAGTTCGCCATCCTTCTGTTCCAGACTCTTCAAGTACAAGCCCGGTACGTTGTCAAACCGCGCTTTTATTTCGCGCAGAACGGCGCTCGGTCCTTGCTGCGACTCGCGCAATCTCTTAATAGCATCAATGCGTCCCTGTATATCCTGGGCCTTTTTCTCAAGGTCAGCCTGCTCTTTATTTACGGCTAGCATCTGCTGATTGATGCGTCGCTGGTTCTCAAGTTCCTGCTGAGCGGCTGAGTACTCCGATCTGGAACTGACATAGTCGTAACTGATGCCGATAACTAAGAGACCAAAAACAGTTAGAGCCAGCAGCATTGTTTGCACGAGCGGGCTCGTCACCCGGGCTTCAACCATCGCTGCCCCTGTGGGCCGGTCCGTAATGGAGTCAAGTAAATTGATCTTGATCATGCCGCTTCCACTCCTCTCAACGCGAGACCGACGGCAATTGCCATATCAGGAACGATCTCTCTCATGTAATCGGGATCAAACTTTCTACCGTCGACCACTATCTGACGAAAAGGGTCGAACAATTCCACGGGGATTTCGAATCGCTTTGCAAGATACTCAGGCAGACCGGGAAGCTTCGAACTGCCTCCCGCCACCAGAATCTTCTGAATAGCTTCCTCGCCTTCTTCCGCGGTCGCGCGGTAGAAGTCCATTGTTTTGCGGATCTCCAGCGCGAGAATGTCGGAGACGGTTTCGATAATTGGTTGGATCGGGCGAGCTTCAATGCCCTCCGGCAAAGGATAGCCACGTTTGACTGCTTCAGCTTGTTCGAACGTCAAACCCAGTTCTTTCTGGAGCAAGCTGGTGTATTGACTACCACCCACGGACGCATCGCGCGCAAAGACCGAACGCGTGCCGTTGAGTATGTTGATATTCATCGTTGAGGCTCCAATGTTGAGCAGCGCAACAACGTGGCCGGCCTGCGGCTGGTAGTTAAGCTCATAGCAATTCTGCAAAGCGAAAGTATCAACATCCATCACAATGGGTTGTTTGCCGGCCAATTGTATGGCCTGCTTCACATTTGCAATCTTGTCACTCTTGCACGCTGCCATCAGAACGTTCAACGTTTCCGAAGATCTACTAGTAACCTGATAGTCGAGATTCACGTCCGAAATATCAAACGGTATATGTTCTTCGGCGTGCCAGCTGAACGACTCCCGCAATTCATCCTCGCTCATCTGAGGGAGGACAATGTTTTTGACGATTACCGAATGACCGCTAACTCCAGCGGCAACTCTGGAAGTCTTAATTTGGTGCTCTCTGAAGATGTTTGTAATGACATTCGAAACATTATTGAGCTCCATAATTTGGCCATCTACTACTGAATCAGCCTGAAGATTTTCGAATCCCAGGTTAACTAGTTGATAGCTGTTGCCCTTCTTTTGGAGTTCGACAGCCTTAATTGAGCTGGAACCAATATCGAGACCAACAAGGTTCTTCTTACCGTTACTTTTTTTGAACATGATCTTATTTATTCCTCGCAACAAAGAGAGAGCGAATTTTGTGCTGTTGACGCAATCGAGCACGAGCTTTCATTGCTCTCGACAGCCGACCTTTTACCATTTTGTTGATCTGCCTGGACTGCTGAGCTTTTTTCAAGGCTTCTTCCTCGCCGTATGTTTGAGATTTTCAGAAGCAGAAGGAGGTTGCAGAACGGGACGCGCGTTGGCACGGCTTTCCGGGTTTAAGCAAAGGCTGATTTCTCTGGCTGGAATTGCCTTCCGCAGAATCGAAGGCAGGCGAAACGGCACGAGGAAACCGAGGCAAGGGCCTTAATGAAAGGCAGCATCCTAACTGCCGGAAAGCAGACTACCGTACGGCCTAAACATTGTCAACTGGTATTTTGCAGCGTTTAACTGGCGAGTTATGGCTTTAATTAAGGCTCGCGCTTGAGAAATTGGACTGTCCAGTTGGCTGTTTCCTGGAATACCTTTAGGGGATTCCAGATCGAAGCGTCATGAAAGCTTCGCTTGCGCGCGGCAAAAGCTGCAGTTAGGATGCGAGGCAATGAGACGACGCCTTTGGATCTTGCCGTTTACCCTCTTCGTATTCACGATCGTGACAAGTTGGCTATGGTGGGTAAGGCCACAGAAAGTGGATATGGCTAAGTATGCTCCCGCTGATTCTCTGCTCTACGTCGAAGCAAACCGACCGCTTGACGTCGCCCAAGCGATAGCTGGCACGGAGGCATGGGGAATATTCGAAAAAACCATTGGTGCGCCGAATATTACCCCTCGAAGTCGTTGGATACAAAGCTTTATCCGCTGGACGGGAATCGGCCCAATTCAGTCTGTGATTCTCGCTAGAGCTCAAATCGCAGCTGTAGTTACCGATCTGAGTACTATTGAGGAAGGCGACACCCTTAGAATAAAACAGGAAGAGGCTATCCTTATCGAGACGCACACCTCGAAAGGCCGAATCAAGGCGCCGTTTGAACAAGCTATTAAAACGCTAGCCGAAACGAATTACGGCCACCCAACTCTTCGACGCATCACCTTGGACGGGGTTGAGATTGTCGAGTGGCGTGCCCCGGAAGGTGCCCGCCAGATAGTCGGCGCCATAGTCGATGGTCTTGTAATTGTGGGGAATAGTGAACACGTTGTGCAAAACTGTCTTGCGGTATCCCAAGGGCGGCGGCAAAGCCTGAAGGGTGATCCGGAGTTAGATCGAATGAGAGTGCGGCTCGGCGGAGAAAACGCCCTCACCTTTGGATACGTGCCAACTGGAAACAGCGCTCGCCTCATGGGAGTGGGGTTACCCGTCCTATTAGGTCGCGTACCGGGAGATTCTGGCTTTCAACGGCTCATAACAAACGGCGCCGCAAAGGTCTTTGGAAGTCTTGGATGGACCTCAAGGTCGTACCTCACTGGCATAGAAGATCAGTATCTGATCACTCTTCAACCTTCGATTGTGGCTCGGCTCAAACCTAACTTTGACGGTTCAAACATCAACTCACAAATGCAGCACGCTGTACCGGAGGATTTTTATTCGGTTACTTCCTACAAGTTCGCGAATCCCGCCTCTGCCTGGCAGAGTTTGAAAAGTATCATTTCGTCAGAAGTCGATGCTTTGTCAACAATCATTTTCTCTTCTTTGCTGAAATCCTCTCTCCTTTCGTATGGCATCGACGATCCCGACTCTTTTCTTGGCGCTGTGAATGGCGAGTTGCTAACGCTGCGGTTGGACGAAAATGCTGAACGCTCAATCCTCATCGCGCGTGTACGAGATCGCGCAACATTGCGGCAGCTTGTTACGAAGAAGATCGGACCTAATGTACGAAGCGATCACATGCAGAAGATGGAGGCATTTGAGGATCCTCAAGGCGAATTTGCAGCCAGCTTTATCGACGACCTCATTGTGCTGGGAACTGCGGCAGATGTTCGTAGCTATATCGTTGACAGGCAGGCCAGCACAGAATTGAATGGCGAAAGATTTAGACAGATGACTTTTTTTGCTTCCGCTAACAGGGCCGCCAACATTGCCACTTACACGAACGACAGCGACCGTGTCCGGAGTTTTGCCTTCGCGATTATCGCAGCTCGAGGCACGCCCGTGGTGACATCCAAACTGATCGACGAGGCGATTGCCCGCTTGCCGTATTCGGTGACCGAGACGACGCTAAGCGACCAGGGTATCGAGAGGATTACTCGATCGCCGTTGGGACAGGTAAGCACAATTCTACCTTTACTCTTTCCCGAACAACGTAGTCCAGGCACAACCACCACGGAATCCAAATAGCTTCCAGCCAGCATGATTCCTCCTCCCCACCTGGAAGTACTCGTAGCCACTCGTAATCCGGGAAAAATTTCCGAGATTCAGGCGGCGTTGCATCCTTTACGGGTCAAGCTGCGTTATCTGGACGAATTTCCGAACGTTGTAGCGGTCAATGAAGTTGGTCAAACCTACGAGCAAAATGCTGTGCTCAAGGCAATGAGCTATTCAAATCAAACTGGCGTGTATGCGCTGGCCGATGATTCGGGTCTGGAGGTAGATGCGCTCGGCGGAATGCCTGGGGTTTTTACGGCACGCTTCGCCGGCGCCGATGCTTCGGATGCCGAACGCGTCAACAAGCTCCTTGCCGCGCTTTCTGAATATCCTCCCAAAGAACGATCCGCCCGATTCATTTGCTCTATGGCTCTGGCTGGATACGAAAGCGATGAAGAAACGCTCATTACCAGCAGCACGCGCTTGTTGAAGATCACTGAAGGGAGATGCGAAGGAGTTATTGCCAACGCCTCTCGCGGAACCAATGGATTTGGTTTCGATCCCGTGTTCATTCCTGATTCCTACGATGAGACATTTGCAGAGTTGCCCGATGAAGTGAAAGCCAGAATTAGTCATCGAGGGCTGGCTTTCCACGCTATGCAAGCGTTTTTGAATTGGCGGCTTGCTCAAACTTGACCGCTCGTCTGGTCGCCCCTAGAATGCACCGTTGCCTCTGTGGATGAGGATGACTTCGGGGCGTAGCACAGCCTGGTAGTGCGCTCGGTTTGGGACCGAGAGGTCGGAGGTTCGAATCCTCTCGCCCCGACCAATCTCCATTACCTC
Source organism: Pyrinomonadaceae bacterium (assembly GCA_036395055.1). GTDB lineage: Bacteria > Acidobacteriota > Blastocatellia > Pyrinomonadales > Pyrinomonadaceae > PSRF01. The sequence continues at coordinate 20,538 of DASWDX010000582.1, forward strand.
AAATAACTAAATTGAAGCAATTGATGTTGCTCGTCGTATCCGTGGGGCCAATTTGTCAATAGGAGTGCACTATTCAGTTCTTGGTTTCACCTTGGCTTTCGACCAGGCATCAACACACTCCTCTAACTCCACCTTACCTTGCGCCAATTCCCGCATTGCGAACCTCAGTGAATTGCAGGACGCGCGAGCCGGATAGATTATTCGGACCTCTTTGGAAGGATTCGCGAGCTACCGTTTGTCTTTTCAAGTTGCCATTTTTTTCGGTCGTCCTTATCGCGCACCAACGTCCATTCACCATTCAACTTGGATCCGTCCAGATAGATTTCTAGAAATCCTTCGTTGTAGTTGCCTTCTATCAACTCATAGGTTCCGATATCCCACACGATCGATGTACCGCGCCCCTCGGGACCTTTCGGAGCGATGCGTTCAAAGTCTAAGTACTCGATCGGCTGCTCGGCAATCGCCAGCGCATTCTGTTTCTGTCCTTCCTTCAATGGAAGCTGTTTGGCTAATGACCAAGACTTCAACATTTGATTCATTTCCAGGCTCAAGTCGTAATGCAAGTGACCATCAGAGTGCTTCTGGATCGCGAAGCCACGCCGGCTGCCTTGCCGACTGCGTCGAACCTTTCCTGCTCTCGACCCTACAGAATTTCCAGATTCCACTTTAATTTTATGCGATTTCTTTGAGGCTGAGTTGCTTCTTCTCTTCGTTAGCAGGTCTGCGAGATAACGACTCAATTCCCGCGGCAGCTTCTGCACCTTTGTCAGTAGAGACTTGAACAGGTCACCACGTTCCTCGAGAAGGGTTAAAGCTTCTTCGGGATCGAAGTACAACCGCTCTGCGTCACGGTTTTTAAGGGCGGATCGTAAGTTATCCCACTCAACGGGCATCGAAACAAGAGGTCGATAGGTTTTCGCACGCGATGAATACACGCCCACCGTCGTCTTAAAGTCTGCATTTTGGCTCCAGTCAATAAAAACCTTTTTTGCCCGAAAAATCTTTGGCATTTCAGAAACAATAAGCTTCGGCTCTTTTCGGGCCAACAACTCTGCTATTCCTTTAGCCAATGGCTGCGTAGTTTCGTAAGTAAGCGGGGTATTGAGAGGCACATGGACCTGCAGACCCTTCGAGCCTGAGACGTTGGAAGTGATTGGAGAACTAGGTCATCAAGCATATTGCGGAGCATTAAAGTCGCGCGAGCGCACGTGAGTACATTCGCACCTTCACCAGGATCGCAATCAAACACTAACGAGGTGGGTCGATCGATCTTCGGCACGCGATAAAGAAAGGGATGGATTTCGAGGTTCGCCAGATTCACCAAACCAAAGTCGCGAGGTCGTTAATGAGGATGTAGTTTATGTCTGGACCATTACGGTCACGACGTGGTACCGGAAACGTCTTTATCCAATCGGGCGTGAAGGCGGGTGCATCCTTTTCATAGAAGAATTCGCCAAAGACTCCGTCCGGAAATCGTTTCAAGGTAACAGGACGATGTTTCAGATGCGGAAGCAGGTACTTTGATACTCGGATGTAGTAGTCGATAGCGTGAGCTTTAGTAAACGCCCCGCTGGATATACAACCTTGTTGAGATAAGACAGGACAATGCGATGACCATCGATTGTAATTTGTTCCTTCTTTGCTGTCATGCCTGAGCAACATTACTTTTCTGGTGACATCTACGACCAACCCAAATATCAAACCGATGTATCCTTAACGTACAACGAAGTCCGGCCTGTCTCACAAAGGCCGCTCCTAACCCCGCGTTTGCTTCAAGAGCATCACCAGATAAATCCCATTCGCAAGAACAATGCCGGAAATATTTCGAGCCACCTTGAATGAGAAAACAATACCGATGCGATTGTTATTCCAACAGCGCTAAAACAACCAAGGCTGCCTTGCGAAATAACGAGTTACCGTAACGCTGAAAGATCTGCGGTTCGCTGTTTGCTTGACAACGAAAAACCACGGGTTCGATATAATGAAAACAATACACTTGATAAGACTTACAAATCCCAACACTGCTCAATCGCTGTGCTTGATTTCCCACACCAGGAAAAAGACCGAAAAACGGGGCGAGGATATTTAATGCTAACTAACGTAAAAAGATTCGATGCTGATGAGTCGGAGCTCAAGACTTGTTTGATTGGCACTTATCCGCCGCGCGAATGCGGCATCGGAACATTTACCCGCGATCTTCGAAACTCATTGAATGCTGTCCAGGCAAATGTTATCGCGATAACGAATGACACTACGGAACATCAATATCCCGAAGAGGTGATTTTTGAAATTAGGCAGCACGATATCGATGACTACCGCTTGGCAGCGGAATATATCAACTCTTCGGGCGTTGACCTTGTTTGTCTGCAACACGAATTCGGAATTTTTGGAGGACCAGATGGCTCTTATATAAACACTTTGCTGGCAGATCTGACCGTGCCCGTGGTTACCACTCTTCATACGGTGCTGACGCAACCGCGAGACGCAATTCGCGAGAACTTGATACGCGTTGCCGAACTTTCGGATCGGCTCGTAGTCCTCAACGGTCGCGCGATTCCGATCCTGCGCAACGTTTATGGTGTCAGTGACAGAAAGATCGGTTTAATTCATCACGGCGTTCCCGACGTTCCATTTATCGATCCGAATTTTTACAAGGACAAGTTTGGCGTAGAAGGTCGTCTGGTGATTCTCACGTTTGGCTTACTGAACACCAACAAGGGAATCGAATTGATGATCGAAGCGATGCCCGAAATTGTTAAGAAACAACCCACAGTTGTTTATCTAGTGCTTGGCGCGACGCATCCCGAAGTGAGGCGAACTCAAGGCGAAGGGTATCGGCGATCATTGGAACAACGAGTGCGCGAACTAAACCTTCAGAACCATGTCATCTTTTATGACCGATATGTCAGCTTTGCCGAGCTGTGCGAGTTCATTGGTTCGTGTGACATCTATGTCACGCCCTATCACGCAAAAGAACAGATTGTCAGTGGCACGCTCGCCTATGCCGTTGGCATGGGCAAAGCGGTGGTTTCCACGCCTTATCTTTACGCCGAGGAGTTGCTTTCCGATGGTCGCGGAAGCCTGGTCGATTTTGGTGACGCAAGAGGACTGGCCTACACGATTATTGATTTGATAGAAAACGAAGCAAAACGTCATCGCATGCGTAAGCGTGCCTATGAGTACGGACGAGAAATGATTTGGAAAGAAGTCGGCAAGCGATATTCAGAACTGTTCGAAAGGATCGCCCACGTTTCGACGTCGAGAATTAGTGTGGCACCGACCATGTCGGATGCGCTGTCAGACTTGACGGAGATTAAACTCGATCACCTTATTAGCCTGACCGATGACACGGCCATAATTCAGCACGCAGCGTACGGCATTCCCGACCGTCGTAGTGGTTATTCAACTGACGATGTAGGCCGCGCAATCGTCGTCGCCGTGAAACACTACGAGCAGATTGGCGATGACGCGGCACTGCCACTCGTGGCAAAGTACTTGAGTTTCCTTCAACTCGCTCAGTTGCCGGATGGACGATTTCATAATTTCATGAATTACCAACGTCACTTTACTGACGAAGTCGGCAGCGAAGATACGCAAGGCCGAGCCCTCTGGGGACTCGGCGCAGCAGTGTCAGGTCAGATCGATCAAGGCGCTCGCGCACTCGCGCGCGAACTTTTCGAGACAGCCTCGCACAAACTGAAACTACATCACCCGCGGGCGTTGGCTTATGCTATTTGTGGACAATATGAGTTTTTGCGACGCTACGATGGCGCTGCGCAAGTGCGCAGAAAGCTGGAACAATTCGCTCGTCGGTTAGTAAGAATTTACGAACGATCCACGAGCGAGAATTGGAATTGGTTTGGCGATGATTTGACTTATGCCAATGCCAAAATGCCTCAGGCAATGCTGTTGGCGGCTGACATCACCGGAGACGAACGTTTTTTGAAAATCGGTATTGACTCTCTTGAGTTTCTGCTGGCGCAAACCTATCGTGACGGAGTCTTCGACTTCCCTGGTAACCGCGGTTGGCAGCGACGTCAGGGTAAGCGAGCGATTTTTGGTCAGCAGCCAATCGAAGCCGGTTATACGGCTGAAGCATTGATGACTGCTGCCCGGATAACGGATGAGGAACGCTATGCGCACCTAGCTCGAGCGGCGGTTGAATGGCTCCTGGGTCGCAACCGTCTCGGGGCGCCATTGTTTGATGTCAATAGGGGTACCTGCGCCGATGGTTTGGATCCGCGCGGGCCAAGCATGAATAAGGGAGCGGAATCTGTCATCTGCAGCTTGCTCGGTTTGCTGTCGTTGTCTCTGCAGAAGGAAATCAGAATGGAGTTGTCACCTCCATTGATGGCCGCAGCTGCTGCGACAACACTGCGCATTCAGATGCCACAACAGAAGCCCGTACGCTTTTCGCGAAGCTCCACCACAAACAGATATGTCGACGAAGAATCAGTCCGAGGAACTCTTTCATCGCTACGAGGGAAATCCGATCCTGACCGCAAGTCGTTGGCCCTACCGAGCTAACACTGTATTCAATGCCGGCGCGACGTTGCTGCAAAGTGGCGAGACTTTGCTGTTGGTGCGAGTCGAAGATCGTCGCGGCATTTCGCATCTGACAGCGGCGCGTAGTCATAACGGGAAAGCTGCCTGGACGATTGATGACAAACCGACGCTGACTCCAGATCCGGAACATCATCCCGAAGAAGTGTGGGGCTTGGAAGATCCACGTATTACCTGGATTGAAGAGTTGGAGCAGTTCGCGATTGTCTACACATCGTATTCCACCAGCGGCCCTTTGGTGTCACTGGCGATGACGAAAGACTTTCGGACCTTCCAGCGTAAGGGAGTCGTTATGCCGCCTGACGACAAGGATGCCGCTCTGTTCCCGCGACGCTTCGATGGACGTTGGGCTCTTATTCACAGGCCTATTGCCAACTTTCCGGCGAACAGGGCAAACATCTGGGTTTCGTTTTCGCCTGACTTAAAGCATTGGGGTGATCATACGGTGATGCTCGAGGCCAGGCGCGGCGCGTGGTGGGACGCCGACAAGATAGGACTCTCCCCACAACCGATCGAGACGCCGGAAGGTTGGCTGATTATTTATCATGGCGTGCGCATGACGCCGGCAGGTTGTTTGTATCGTTTAGGTTTGGCTCTGCTTGATCTGGATGATCCGTGCAGAGTCATTCGAAGAGGTGACGAATGGGTTTTTGGTCCGGAAGAATCCTATGAACGAGTCGGCGATGTTGGGGATGTGGTCTTTCCCTGCGGCGTTACTCATGACGAGAAAACGGGTGAAGTTCGTCTCTACTATGGAGCTGCGGACACGGCAATCGCACTGGCCCTGGGCAATGTTAGCGAGTTGCTCGACTGGCTTAAGAAAACGAGTTAGTCATAGCGCGAAGTCAGAAAAGAGTATCGTGATCAAAACCTCTGCTCCTATATCAGTGAAGCTTTCGCGAAGACCTTAGGCCCCCTTTAGCTCTCGAGTACTCGCGTATGCGTATAGCAATGCTGGCGCCGATTTCGTGGCGTGTGCCACCGCGTCACTACGGACCGTGGGAACGAGTGGTGGCGCTATTAACTGAAGGACTCGTCGCTCGTGGTGTTGATGTAACGCTGTTCGCTACGGCAGATTCGGAAACCAAAGCTCGATTGGTTTCGGTCTGCGCTCGGCCGTACTCGGAAGATCCATCCATCGATCCAAAAGTGTGGGAGTGCCTGCACATCTCAGCAGTATTCGAACGCGCCAATGAGTTCGATTTGATTCACAGTCAGTTTGATTTTCTTCCACTCACATATTCTGGCTTGGTTGACACGCCGGTTCTGACGACGATTCATGGATTCTCATCCGCGCGCATCTTGCCGGTATTTCAAAAATACAATAAACGCGCTTACTACGTGGCAATCAGTAGCGCGGACCGAGACCCAAGCCTGAACTATGCCGCCACTATCCATCACGGAATCCCACTCGAGGAATTCACGCGACCAAAGGAACGCGGTGATTACTTGTTGTTCTTTGGCCGTATTCACCACGAGAAAGGCGTCGCCGAAGCGATTGAAGTTGCGCGGCGAGCAAATCGGCCGCTGGTAATTGCCGGCATTATTCAGGACCAGAATTATTTCAATCGCGAAGTAATGCCGCACATCGATGACGACCGCGTACGCTACATCGGTTCGGTTGGTCCAGAGAGTCGCAATGGCGTGCTCAGCGGCGCATTCGCTCTGTTACATATTATTAACTTCGCAGAACCATTTGGTCTAAGCATGATAGAAGCGATGGCTTGTGGAGTGCCGGTGATCGCGCGTGGCTATGGCTCAGTGCCTGAGGTCGTCCGGCATGGCGAAACGGGATTCATTGTGAACACAGTTGATGAAGCGGTAGGCGCTCTCGCACAAGTTGAAACACTCGACCGCGAGGTCATCCGTCAGTATGTTGCCCAGAATTTCAGCCGCCAGCGGATGGTTGAAGACTACATTCGTGTTTATCAGGAGGTACTAGCTGATGCCCGAAGCAAACGTCGAAACGTCGCCAAAGTTTGATCGGCGGCCATGGGGCACGTTTACGGTGCTCGATGAAGGAGAAGATTACAAAGTCAAGCGCATTGAGGTTTTACCCGGGAAGCGTCTGAGTTACCAGAAGCATTCGCGGCGCGCCGAGCATTGGGTGGTGGTTCAGGGCAGCGCAAAAGTAACCCTGGCCGGTCATGAGATCATCGTCGGGAAAGGAAAAGCCATCGACATTGGGATCGGAGCGGCTCACCGTGTGGAGAATCCTGAAAACGAAATGTTGGTATTCGTTGAAGTACAGCTCGGCAGCTACCTGGGAGAAGATGACATTGTGCGTTTGCAGGACGATTTTGGCCGAGCGAGTTAGCGCTGCGCGATTCTTTTATGAAATTCCGTCTCGGGATTAATTACTGGCCCATCAACAGCGCCATGTACTGGATCGGAAAATCGGACCAGCCGAAGCGGCGCGCGTTTGCGATTTTCTGTGCATGCATGGGTACCCAATCTATTGTAACTGGGCGAATGGGCCAACTGATGCGTTGCTATTGCCCTTTCTCGGATTGATAACTCGTTGGCTGGGACAACGCGAAGTTCTCCTCCATGAACGATACGTTGGCCTATGGCGTGAGGACGGATCGCCAAACCAGCTGTGGAGATAATCAGGGAATTCCGCGGCATTCAAACTCGCGACACTGCTGACCTTCGATGGATCGACATTGAACCCGAAGAGTTCTATCGGCAGCCTGGAGAAAATCTCCGTCGCCTGTATCAGATGTTTAGCAGTATAAGCGGCTCAAAGCGAACGACATGAAGTGGCCCATTATGCAGCCTTGCTTTTAGCCGGACGCCCTCGCCGAGGGGTCAATCCGCTGAAGAAATTCGCTTTCCTCTCCACCAGGTTTCGCCGAATCGTATCCGCTAACGACTGACGCTCCTCTGATTGGTCGCTTCCTTCTCCGTTTAGAGGAAATTCCCTCTGATATTTCCTAACCAAACGCTGGCACAATTCATCCTCGTTCACCGTAAGCAAGGCATCAGCCCCCATTCCCTGGATTTCCTGAATTACCTCGCAACTCCTTAGCACGCTTTGGTTATGGACATCAATGCGCCTATCATGAGAACCCATATTAATACCTCTTCAACTCTATAACTATTGAATACCCGCGGACTTTAAAGAAGGTTCGTCACGATAGTATGGCAAAAAGGCCGACAATGACCTCGAAACAAACTTGCCTGTCCTCGTGACTGCTACAGACTCCTTGCGAGGACAGTCGGATACGGCTTTTAGCGACCGATCTTTCCGGTAAGTGTGCTGGCACGGCGGTGCACTTTGTGAGCGTGTTACCTGAAAAATCTCTGAGATAGTTGCGGCGCTCACGCCAAATTTCAATGACGTCGAAAGGTCGCTCCGGCAGGCCCCCAACTGATTCGGGCTCTGGAATTCGATCTCCCGACCTAAACCACCTCTTTTTTCCGGAAAGACCGCCAAAAATCGACATTTTATCGAGACTTTGCTGCTTGAGTGTGATATACGAATATTGAAAAGCTTTTCAATAAGTCTCATCGGAGGTGGCACACCAGATTATGGCGACCAAAGCCGCGACAGGTAGAAAGCGCATGACTCAGTCGGAAGTTTTCAATCACTTTGCGGAAAAAACGGGGATGAAACGCGGGCAAGTCAAGGAATTTTTTGATGAGTTATATAACCTCGCTTCTAGCGAAGTTAAGACTAACGGAGAATTCGTTCTTCCCGGCTTCGGCAAGCTCGTTAAGTCCGAACGAAAAGCGCGCGAGGGCAGGAATCCCGCGACTGGAGAAACAATTCAAATCCCGGCTAAAACAACGCTGAAGTTTCGTGTCGGCAAAGGTATGAAGGATTCGGTTTTACCGAAGAAATAATGTGTAAATAGGCCGCAAGATCCGGTTTCAAAGTCTAAAGCGCCGCCTGGACGTCCATATTGAGTGGACATCGGCGGCGCTTACGTTTTTGGCCTTAAAACTCAACCGGAAAAAGACCTAGCTTTCCAGTCCACTCTCGGCTATAATCTGCCGTTTTGCTGAACCCCTAAAATTTTGGCTATCAGAGACGGTGCATTTCCAGGGACGGAAATTGTTCCAAAATGCAACGGATCTGCATCCTCAGGGTTAACTGAGGCATCTAAGATACGCACTTAAAATGGCCGCAGAATGCGGTTTTGGAGGATAAAACGTAACCGTGACCTTTGATAGACATTTACCGCTGGACGAGCGAATTCTGAGAATTGATCACATTCAGGCAAGACGTTATTCAAAGTTGGGTGGCGTGGCTTTGGAGATTGCTACACAGGGTATTCTCCGACACTTGCGCGCGTGTGATCGAATGGATGTTAATCCCGATACTTCGGCTGTACGAGAAATAATTGACGATGCCTTGAACGGCCGTCGCGTTTTTGCGGAAACCGGGGAACAAGAAACTCAAGCAGCCTAAACAGCTTTCTTAGCTTTCTTAGCTTTCTTAAAGAGATCGCCCGCAGTGTGGCGATCTCTTTATTTTTCTTCTGAAGTTTCCGCAAGTTGACCGTGACAGTCATCTACATGCTAACATCGCCGCTCCAGGCATGTGCCCCTGTAGCTCAGCGGATAGAGCATCTGCCTTGTTGGAGCCTTAATGAGGAACAGTTTTACGAAGAACTCATTAAGTGGACGGCCCCATATGCGGGGACGCCCTTAGAGCCTCTGGTACTCAAAGCGATTTGAGTAACAATCCAGTAGGATTGGGTAATCCGCAGGAAACCTTTCCCGCACATGACGTGGGTAGGGGCTCCTCAGAGACTATACGGGCCGGGACTGCGATGTCCAAGATATAGTCCAGCCAGCAAACCTGTGTGAACGGGCGGTCAGGGAAAGCCTGATGCTGGATGCTAAGCAGAGGGCCGCAGGTTCGAGTCCTGCCGGGGGCATAATTTTTCTCGTTTGAAAACCCTAACATATGGCGGCTATAGTTCAGTTGGTTAGAACGCTTGATTGTGGATCAAGAGGTCGTGGGTTCGAGCCCCACTAGCCGCCCCAGCCTTTCGACTTCATCGATCTTTCCAATCTTGCCCAGCAAATAAGAGGCTAGCATGACGAACGGCCAAGCCTGCGCCTCCACCAATCTGTACAAAGAGGTTTATGGTACTGGCGACCCGATCTTGTGTCTGCATGGTTTGGGCGCCAGCATCTTTAGCTGGCGTCACTTCATCACCCCTTTTTCGCAGAACAATAAGCTAATTCTGGTTGACTTTAAAGGCTGCGGAAAATCACCCAAGCCCCGTGACACGCATTATTCCATCGAAGAAAAGACCGAGGAGATCTATAACCTCATTGTCGCGGAGAATCTGACGAAGCTGACCTTGGTTGGAAATTCTCTTGGAGGGGCAGTTGCTCTGCTCCTCGCCATTAGACTTCACGAACAAGAACCTACTCGACTGTCGAGATTAGTCTTGATTGACAGCGCCGGAGATAAGAGATACTCGCCCGTCCATCTCAAGCTCATTCGATCCGTTCTGGGGCCAGCAATTATTTACTTATCACCAAGCAAGCTGGCAGCGAAGATGGTTTTGAGAATGTGCTATTTCGATAAGAAGAAAATTACCAGCGAACAAGTCGAGGCCTACGCCAACCCAATGGCAAGTCTGGGAGGTCGACATGCCTTGCTGCAAACGGCAAAGCAGTGTATTCCGCCGAATGTTGACGAACTACTAACCAAGGTTAAGACGATCACCGTGCCAACCTTTATTTTGTGGGGACTTGAGGATACGGTTATTCCGCTGAAAGTGGGAGAGTTGCTGCATCAAGTGATTCCCAATTCGACCTTAAGGGTGATCGAACAGTGCGGACACATTCCCCAGGAAGAAAAGCCTGATGAGACAATTGCTCTGATCTCGAAATTCCTGGTAGAGACTGGTTAGTCTAGAGTTCGCTCCCTCATTTCGCATTAGATCTTCGCGAGTAACGTCTTCCATCTCGTCCAAGCGGCGTCGCGCGCTTTCTTGTTAGCTTTGTAGGAAGCCGAAGCTTTTTGGTAGGTATCCGTTGCCGACTTGTCAGCGGCTGCGTTGCCCGTCGCCGGAGCCGCAGGTTCAGGTGCATCACCCGCGCGCATGAAGCCGTGTCCCGCTCCTTCGTAAGTTACCGCGTCGTATTGCTTATTCAATTGCCTCATCGCCTCAATCGTTGCAGGCACCGTCGCGTTGATGCGCTCATCGTTACCAGCATAGAAGCCGTAAACTGGCGCGATAATTCTTGCGAGCGCCGCCTTGTCAACCGGTAGAGCAGGAGGTTGTCCAGTCAGCGGCGGCGTACCATAAAAAACAAACGCCGCTTTCAGTCCGGGATTATTAGTCGCATAACGAAATGTCTCGCCGCCGCCCCAGCAGAAACCCGCTGTAGCAATTCTCCCATTCGCAGCCGGCAGCTTTGCAACGTAGTCTGCGATAGCGTTTAAGTCGGCGGTAATTTGGTCCGGTGGCAAATCGCGTATGGCAACACCGATCGCAGTGCTACCAACGGTGGCGACGTCGCTGGTGCCACCTCCGTTAGGTCCCATCCCCGAGAGCAGGTCAGGCGCGATGGCGACGTATCCTGCCTCAGCTAATTGGTCCGTCAAGTTTTGGATCCAGTCGCTCATGCCAAAGATCTCATGAATCACGACGATCGCTGTTGCCTTCGTCTTCACTTCGGGATAGACAACGAACGCGCTCACTTCGCGTTCCGTAGTACCGCCGACTGGTTTGTATTTGATCTTCACCCACTCCTGATGTCGCGGCGATTTCGCTAACCGTTGCTTCGCCCAATCCTGTGTCATGTCGCTGTCCGCGCCTGGTGACGTCGCAGAAGTGGCGTGGTTATGATCCATGTGAAGGTTGAAATGGGCCTGATGCACTTGCGCGCAACCGGAAAATAACGACAAGCTTAAAACAAGGACAACGACTCCCGAGCGGCGACGGACTAGTATCATTTGACTGCCTCCGTTAGACTCCTGGATTGTTAATCAGTGAAAGTTAATTCTAGCAAAAGCAAACTTCCTGGCAGAACCCTGATTGGCGCGCGACCAGTTTTTGGCGATTCTTCAGCCGCCTTGTTGATCATGACAACGATTTCTACCAATAGGCTTGTGGATAGACCGGACATCAGCTTCAAACAGAAAAATTACATATAGCAGATTCGAGAAGGAGAGCTTTTATCTTCTCCTTTTGGACCAGGACGCAAGAGCGCTGTGCCGCGGGTCAGGACTCTTACGATTCTTTCCAGGGGCCGCCATATGTGGTTTGATACGGATCGGCGATCATTCCGACATATTGCCAATGAAGCCGTGCCAATTGCCGAACGTGAAGGAAGTCATGAGCCAGCCAGGATGCAAGAAGATCGCCGGCTGAAAGTAAACCATTCGGACCTTCATTTTGGTTCTCCCAATTAGCTGCTGACAACTGCTTTAGCCATGCCAGCGATTTCTCACGCTCGGTAATGAAATTATTGAGAGAGGTATCGAGTTCCCTCTCGTTGTATGCTCGGGTGATTACCCAATTTCGCGGATCTATAGGTGGCCAGAATTTGCTCGGGTCGGCCAGGACCAATTCGATCCGCTGACGAAAGTCCTCTCTTTCTTCGTCGTAGAGGTGGTTTACTACCTCCAGCATTGACCACTTGTCCGGCGAAGGTTTCCATCTGGCCTGCTCGAGGCTGATACCTCTCACAAGACTCTCAAACACGGCGCGATTCTTCGCCAGTCGGTCGATGAAGTAATCAAGGTTCATATCTGTTTCTGCGTCTTCTCCTATCTATGAAAATTAAAGTGCGCTCGAGACGCGCTTCGTACTTGATAAAGCAAATTACTGCATTTGCCGAATACGCCACTTTAGGAAATAATAACTTCTCGCATCAATTTAGCTGGTGCCAATTAGGGAGTCTTCGAATCGCTTGTAATCGAGCCAATTCTTAAGGAGTAACGTGTGCCAGACGAGCAAAGAACAGCAAATAATTCACAAACCTACTGCGTTGACGCTGACGACTTCGCTTATGAAACCCTCGAACAGCAGAATGGCCAAGCCACAGTCGTCCGCTTTCAGCTTAACAATTCGCAATATCACGCTGGCGATGTCGTTGTAGTTCTTTCGGGCAGCGAAATCCATTTTCATGGAATGATTAGCAGGCTTGCTGACGGTTGGGCCATAGCCACCGACCGGCGCGATTCTCTGCTTCCTGCTACAATTCAGTAAATCGGCCAAAGAGAGATCTCACGGACACAAACACTCAATGCTTCAGCGCGTTACCGTCTGTAGCCAACCGGATAACTGATCTCTACGTCGGGCGTTGAGGAAGTTATCTTAACTCGGTGAAACCCTTTATTAAGATGAGTGGAAAGATATGTTAGGGCTATTTGCCTGTCCAGCGCTGAGTTCAGCTTCTTGATGAATGGATCGAAACTCGTTGGTGCGCCTAAGCCCTGGAAAAAAGCTTGGCCGCCAGTCTCATCGGATATCCGTTGCAGTGAACTCTGCGCATTCAATACCAGGTTTCCTTCCGTTACTGTTGGCGCAAAAAAAGAATAGATCGCAACGCCTCTTCGTTGCGCCTCATTAATAGCACGCTGCAGATCCAAGCTTTGTGAAGGTCCACTTGATTCGATGCCATGCGAAGTGTCGAGCCCGTCAGACACTAGCAAAATCGCGCGACGACCGGCGGGTTGTGCATCGAATCGCTTGAGCGCTTCGATCACTTCGACATAAGGATTATAGGGTGCCGCGCTCGCCACTCCGATCGGCCCCCTTACCGACTTAGCCGCCTTTTCCAAATCACCAGTAAACTTTTGATGAACCAGCAGACTGCCTGTCCGCAAATATCCAACTGAAACACGCGAGCCTCGGGGCAAACGTCGTACAAATTCAGCCAGCGATTTAGTCTCAAGTCCAATGGAAGGAATCAGATCATCCTGGATGAGCACAAACAAATTTATTGGCGAGTTTGTCCCCATCGCCCGGACGGATAGAATTGTTTGTGGTTCTCCATCTTCATGGACGGTCAGGTCCACGGTCTGCAATTGCAATTCGCTTGGCGCTACCTCGCCCTTCACACGGATTGTCAGAGGAATGATCACCGGCCGCGCGGGTTTTCCCGACGAAGTAAGAGTGCTGGATTCACCCCGGGATTGTGCTGCCGCACCGTTCCTACTATCCCAAAACGTCAGAGATAGGACCAACGCGAAGATGCCGGCAAGAGCCCTGCGTGTTTGAACTTGCCTCATATCTGCTCCTATTCGCCTTAAACGACTCAAAGGCATTATACAAGTATCTGCACCGGGGCGCTTATCAGCGGCAGCGTTGGCTAACTAAAGACCCGCTTGCTGGACTCACAAGCTGGTGAACTTTAGGCTTACCAGTTAACATCAATACGATTATTCAACCCCATTTGCCAACGAGCATCTTGCACGTTAGCAAACAGTCAGAAGGCTCAGTAAAGCATGCTTCAGAGGACACCAGGAAAACTAAACGCGGCCGAGGAAAGAATTGCCCGGCTGTTAGGATGGATTCCCTGGCTGTCGTTAGTCCTGGTCATGCTTCCTGCTCCAATAGTTTTCCTGATGTTGTTCCTGGCAGCTGGTACCACCGATTCAGCTGCGATTTATTTCCTGCTCTCCTTTGTTTCAATGGGCCTCGGTTTAGTTGTCGGCGTGCTAGTTCTAATTTCTCTTTTCCTATATCGGCGGCGTTGGTATCGCCGATTGCGCGATCGACTTGCATCAGATGGCATAACCGCATCTGAGGTTCCGTGGTTCGCTTCGGAATTGTCCTCCGAGGAACGCAAGACCTGGGGCGAACTCAAACTCAAGAACCCCTTGCTAGCAGATGCTTACTGCGAAACGCTCGCGACGCGCCTAACAGCAAGCCGGATTATCGCCCGCGCACGTGGCGAAACATTGAAAATCGAGCGGCAAATCAATCGAACGCGCAATATACGCGGCGCCGATACGAGCGCGCTCCTCAATGATCTAATCGCTGATCGCCAACGTTCCCAGGAGCTTCACAAGGAAGCGACTGTTCGCTTAGCCGAGGCGAAGGCCCGCTTGCAAACAATCGAAGCGGCCGCGAACCGCAGTCTTAGTCAGAAAGAAACCGACTCCATGCTGCGTCGTTTGGCGGCTTCGCAGGAACACTTTCCCCTGGCCCTGGAGATGGCGGGTCTGGAACAGGAGGCGCTGCTTGAGATGGGACAAACTCAACTCGACAAGTCCGAAAAAAACACCCGCCACGCTCCGACGACGCCCTGAACAATTTTGATCGATAAGCCTTTTCGCTATCCAAGTTCTTTCAGTCGATAGATGCCCGGCGCTAGGCGTATTGCAAATCCTTCATCGACAAGGGACCAGTTCCCAAGTCCAGCATCTGGATTTGATAATCCCGCAACTCGTGCAAGTTCTCCGCGCAAGATCATGCCGGCGCCTGCAAGATACGCTCGAGCAATTTCTCTCAGAGCTTCCTCCCTGCCAACCATCGTCGCCAACTCCTCCTGGAACCGGCTCTCCGTTAGTGTCCAGATATAGGTGAACTTCGGCTCATAAACGATTTCTGCGGGAATCACCTTGAATGCTCTCTGCAGCTCGTCGACTGCTTTGGTAAAGGCAGGTCTGTCTTTAACCCCACTTGCAAAGCGGAGATCTCCCGTTGCCATCTCCCATTCCGTCCGTAAGACTTTGAGTATGTCCTGGGCTGGCTGGGAAAGCGACTGCTGCTGTTTGCCCGTTAGACCAGTCATGGCGTTGAAGTGTGCAACTAATCTGCGCGCAATGAAGAATGATCGGTTGCCCCGCAGCTTGCCGTAATAAACACGACCGCGCCGTACCAACTCATCTTTTATGGTCCATGCCAGACTGGTTTCTGGATCCTTCTGAACATTGCGCGGCGTGTGCGCGTCGCGGCGTCCGCAGACCGCAATATACAAAGAAGGTCCGGGACGCCGTGAGTCTGTCAATGCCGAACAGAAGCCCACGCGATCAATAAAACTCTCCGCCGCCAATGGCTCCTCGATGCGCAGTTCCGGTTCGCGCCGCCACAAACGATCACGGTAATTCTCAATTTCTTCAGGAAGTTGGTTTGGCAGCATACGAGCAAATACTATCAAATTGAACTGGGCCTTCTATCAGGTTGACCTGTCAGACTGACTCCTGTCCCGCTCACAAAACTGCCCAAGACCTCAATAAATCAGCGGCAATCAGTGGTTCGATCACTTCAGAGATGTTGGCACACTCGTTGCCAAAAGCGTTTTGCCCGAAGTTTCGTGTGACGGGCAACGTCAATGAATGCCGGCGAATGTTAACTAAGGTAATCATAATGAAGAGAAACAAGCCCTCGATCTTAATCACGTTGACCACTTGCCTGACGCTTCTGCTGTCCGTCTCAGGTAGTGGACTCATCATCAACAAAGCTTCAGCCGCTTCGAATCAGAGCGACAAGATGGCCGAAAAGGTCTCTGCTCTCTTACGTCAACGCGTCCTCCGAAGCTCTGGTAGTGATGAGAATGTCAGCGTGGTTGTGCAGTTTAATGGCCCAATTAGTGGCGGTCTCAATGCGCTGCTTGGCAGAGACGGTATACATGTCAAGAAACATTTCAGCAGCATTAACTCTTCTGCGATTGATATACCTGCCAGCGTCGTTGACGAACTTTCTTCATTCGATGAAGTTAAGTTTGTCAGCGAAGACGATAAGGTTTCGGCCCTGGGACACGTTAACTCCACAACTGGAGCGGACGACGTCCGGACACAGACAACCTCAAGCGGTATTAGCTACTCGCTGGATGGAACCGGAATCGGTATTGCCATTCTCGACTCTGGAATGTATGCCGCGCACAAATCATTTGGCACGCGCATCGTTTATAGCCAGGATTTCACTGGCGAGAATCGAGTGGATGATCCCTATGGGCACGGTACCCATGTGGCTACCGCGGCCGCAGGAAACGCCAGTTTATATACCGGAAGCTACGCCGGAATTTCTCCAAATGCCAACCTAATCAATCTCCGCGTACTTACGGCCCAGGGACAGAGCGCTACGTCGGTCGTACTCTCGGCGCTCGACTGGGTTTACTACAATAAAGCAACATACAACATCCGTGTAGTAAACATGAGCCTCGGCGCACCCGCAGTCTCGTCATACAAAAATGATCCACTTTGCCTTGCCGTCCGGAAGTTGGTTAATGCCGGAGTGGTTGTGGTTGCCGCCGCCGGCAACGAAGGGAAAGACGCTTTCGGCCGTAAGCAATATGGCGCTATTCATGCTCCCGGCAACGAACCCTCAGCCATTACGGTCGGCGCCACAAATACTTTCGGCACCAACGGACGGGCAGACGACGCGGTAACTTCCTACAGTTCCCGTGGTCCGACGCGAAGTTTTTGGACGGACCTCCTCGGAGTTCGCCACTATGACAACCTAATCAAACCAGATCTGGTTGCCCCAGGCAACAAATTGATCTTCGCTGAAGCCGTAAACAATACCCTCGTCACCGCCAGTCCGGACTTGGATACCGGGCTGGGAGCCGGCAAGAACACACAGAAAATGATGTACATGAGCGGAACCTCTGTTTCCGCTCCCCTGGTAGCGGGTGCGGCAGCCTTACTACTCCAGGCCAATCCCAAATTAACCCCAAATATGGTTAAGTCGATCCTCATGTACACGGCTCAGCAATTACCCAATATGAACATGCTCGAACAGGGTACGGGCCAACTGAACATTGAAGGCGCCGTCAGACTAGCGAAGGTGGTGCGTACTGATCTCACTAATGCCACACTCCTTGGTTCCAACCTTCTCACTTCCGCGACGCCCCTCCAGCAATCGACTATCGACGGCACCACTTTCTCCTGGGCTCAGGGAATCATCGCTGATCAGGGCTATGCTAAGGGCTCGGCTTTGATCACCAAATACCAGAAGATTTACAACACGGGCGTCCTTATTTCAGATGCCACCATAATCAGCAATGGTGTGTTGATTTCAGACTTGACCATGCTTTCGAGTGGCGTGCTTATTTCCGATAATATAGTGATCAGTAATGGCACGATCCTCGGCAGCGGCACCAGCCTCTTACCGGCGGGAGTTCTGCTTAGTGATGGTGTGCTGCTGGCTGATGGCATCTTGGTCGGCGATGGCGTCCTCATCAGCGACGGTGTCTTAATCTCCGATGGCGTATTGATTGCTGATCGCTCCCTCAACGGCGACGCTACCTCCTGCATGTACTGAAACCCCCCTTTCATTATTCAACAGAGGACTACCATGCAAGCTTCGCCCCTAACAAATCCGAATGGCGCTTATTATCCATCGCTGATTGAAGCCATCGCTACTATTGAACTGCTGGAAAACTCGACGTACAACGAGGTGCTGACGTTTCTCGAAAGGCGCCCAATTCACACGGCTTATCTCGCTGGTATGCTTCGCGACAACGGTTTGCAAAGCACTCTCAATCGTGGGACCTTCTATGGTTGCAGAAATCATCTTGGTCAACTCGAGGGCGTAGCTCTGATAGGTCACGCAACACTAATAGAGGCCACCAGTGATATAGCGCTTCACGCCTTCGCTAAAACTGCCCAGCAATGCAAGGCCGTCCACCTGATCATGGGTGAGGAAGATCAAGTCGATAGATTTTGGTACTACTACGCTGGTGCCGGCCAAGAGATGCGCCGTGCTTGCCGCGAACTTCTATTGGAGCTTCGCTGGCCTATCCAGGTCTCACAATCAGTTCACAAAATACGACCAGCCACAACCGCAGATTTGGAACTGCTTATTCCAGTACACGCTGAGATGGCGCTGGAGGAGAGCGGTATTGATCCCAGGAAGCAGGACGCCGCCGGCTTCGTTGAGCGTTACGCTCGTCGCATTAGTCAAGGAAGAACGTGGGTACTAACTGATAAGGAAGAGCTATTATTCAAAGCTGAGGTCGTATCTGAAACCCCGGAAGCCACTTGCATCGAAGGCGTCTGGGTTAACCCTGAAACGCGGGGTCAGGGATATGGCCAGCGTTGTATGTCGCAACTCGCGAGAATGCTGCTGGGGAGAACTAAATCAATTTGCCTGTTCGTAAATGACGAGAATGAAGACGCACAAAGGTTTTACAGGCAGGCGGGTTACCACTTCCGCGCGGTCTATGACACGATGTTCCTAAAGTAACAACATCTCTTGCGCCAAAGGTCAATGTGCGGAAATGATCTTCTCAAATCAGATCGAAAATCAATCAACGCCACCCGAAGAGTTTGTCATAAGCGGACAGCCTTTCTTCAATCCTGTAATCCCCTATCCTAATAGTTGCCGCGCTCAAGTAGATCGAGTCGTCCATGACATTGAGGCCCCGGTAGTGCGGGAAATTGTAGGCAGGGTATTCGGGGATCTGCTTCGCTTACTGGAATGCCTAAGCCTGACACAAGCCCACCTGCGGCAGGTCGACTCGGCTGAAGAAACATTTGCTGTATTTCAAATCATCCACGACGAAGCACGAGCACTGGTTATGTTTATTAGAGAAGATGCCATGCCTTGCGAAGCGATAAACGATGAACTGTCGGAAACGCTTGATGGAATTTCTTTCGCAGTCAATCACGACCTGCAAAGTGTCTTCCAAACCAGGGAATTAGTGAACATCGATGAACGGAAAGCTCAAGTGGCGGGCAAGTTGTTTCGCGCCCACGATTTGCTTACCAACTGTTTACAGCAGTCGATAATCAGTTTGGCAATAATGTTTGATCCGGAACTCGTAGGAACCAAACTGTTCAATAATTCCAACATGCGCTACAGGCAGTCGGTTCAGCTTTGCGCGGATCTTTCGACGCTCTTGAAGTTAGTGGGCGCTTGTCGGGAATTGCCTCTGGAGCCGACGTTTTCGAACCTGTTAAGCGGTCTTGAAAGGTTTCGTAACGAAAGCA
>DASWDX010000583.1:0-12455 GCA_036395055.1 Pyrinomonadaceae bacterium
CCTCGCGCGCCGCTGACTCGCGCATCGAGGTGCTTCTCGGCGAAGAGATCGGCACGATCAGTGCGGACATTTACGGACACTTTGCCGAACACCTGGGCGGCGTCGTCTACGACGGCATTTGGGTCGGCGAGCATTCGAAAGTCCCGAACACCGGTGGCATTCGCACGGCGCTCGTCGAGTCATTGAAGCGTATCAAGGCTCCGGTCGTGCGCTGGCCCGGCGGCTGCTTCGCCGACAGTTACGACTGGCGCGACGGCACGGGACCGCGGGAAAAGCGCCCGCGCCGAACGAACTTCTGGGTGGACGCGCCGGAGTGGCCGGTGGGAGCGCCGGATGGTCCATGGAAGTACGAGCCCAACAATTTTGGGATTAACGAGTTCATGAGGTTCTGCCAGTTGAGTGGTGCCGAGCCGTATCTCGCTGCCAATCTCCGGGGCCTGGGCGCGCAGGAGTTTTACCAGTGGATCGAGTATGTCAACTCGCCGGCGGGGACGACCACCTGGGCCGACATTCGGGCGAGCGGCCCTGCGGGCAATCGCGATCCCTACAAGGTGCGCTTTTGGGGCGTCGGTAACGAGTCGTGGGGGTGCGGCGGCAATTTCACGCCGGAGGAGTACGCTGCCGAATACCGACGCTTCACAGCCGCAGTCCCGCGCTATGGCGTCGATCTGAAGTTCATTGCTTCGGGTGCCAACGTCGACGATTTCAACTGGACGCGCGGATTCTTCTCGAAGACGGCTGAGAAGGGCGCGTTCCTTTTCAACGGTATCTACGGCTGGGGCCTGCACCACTACGCCTGGAATCTGGGTTTCGGCAAGACCAACGATTGGTTTGCCGCCAAGGGTGACGCGCTGAAGTTTGACACGGCCGAGTACTACGAGCTGCTTCGTGAGGCCGACCGCATGGAGTCGCTCATCAACCAGCACTGGACCATCATGGGCCAATACGACCGGCGGCACCGCGTCAAACTGGTCGTCGATGAGTGGGGTGCGTGGTACAAGAAAGGGTCTGAGGTGCATCCGTCGCACCTGCTGGGCCAGCAGTCTACGATGCGCGATGCCGTGCTCGCCGGCCTCACTCTCGACACGTTCAATCGACATGCCGACAAGATTGCAATGGCCAACGTCGCTCAGCTTATCAACTGCCTTCACTCGCTCTTCCTTGCGCATGAGGACAAGTTTATTCTAACGCCGAGCTTCCATGTCTTCGAGATGTTCATGCCGCACATGGGCGGTCAGGCCGTGCGCGCTCTTTTCAGCGCGCCGGAGGTGCGCTACACGCGCCTGGACCAGCCGGCAGAGTTCTGGGGACTCGGAGGATCGGCGTCCGTGAACGGCAAACAGTTGACGCTCACGGTCACGAATCCACACGCAAGCGAGACGCGCGAGGTGGAGATCGTGGTGCGCGGTGCGCGTGCCACCTCCACGCAGGCGCGAGTGCTGTCCGCACCTGACTTACATGCGCACAACACGTTCGAAAACCCGGAGGCCGTAGAACCGCGCAACGAACAGGTAACGGTTAACGCCGGCGCGATCTCTTTCCGCTTCCCGCCCGCCTCGGTCACTCGCTTACAGGTGGCGTTGGTCTAAGGAGGGGGAAGTCAGAGGCGTGAAGAGGCGAAGCATGTGCTTTCGACGCGTAGCGTCGGCATGAATTTAGCCCGGCCTTTCAAGGCCGGGAAAGGTCAACGAAGTGTTCGCGTCGCGTAGCGACGCCTGAAATCTGCGCTCGATTCAATCGTCGCTACGCGACGAGCGCGTCCAATGCGCTTCCCCCGGCCTTGAAAGGCCGGGTTAAATTCATGCCGACGCTACGCGTCGCAGGCACTTAAGCTAAACTGATGACCATTACCCGAAGGCTGATGGTCCAAACATATAGTCCAGCTCCGGAGGAGCGAAATGTTCTTACCGATGCGTGGACCATCGAGATATTTCGCTCCTCCGGAGCTAGCGGATTCCTTTGGTACTAATTGTCTATAAACATTGGGTCCCTAAGGGACTTGTCTACCAGGAAACCTGCTATTTGTTACAAGAACTTAGGGCGCTATTCCGGGCAGCGACTAACTCTTGAACTCTAAACTAATGACTTGTTACGTCGAAAAATATCTGTTTGAAGTCCTGCTAAATAAAATATGTACTGGGAAGAGCGTTGGCATCCATTGCGCGAGGAGTGGGTAATCGTAGCGGCACACCGCCAGAATCGTCCGTGGAGCGGCGAGACGATTCAGCACGACGAAGAGCCGTTGCCCCAGTATCTGGCGGACTGCTATTTGTGCCCCGGCAACCTGCGCGTTAGCGGCGCTCGAAATGACGACTACACCGGCACATTCGTCTTCGACAACGATCACCCGAGCGTCGGTTTCGAAGCTCCGCAGAGGCTCCAGCGTCCGACCGGCATTTACCGCAATCAGCCCGCGCGTGGCATCGCACGCGTTGTATGTTACAGCCCAATTCACAGTCTTGCGCTCGCCGAACTTGAGCCGCACGAGATCGAAAACCTGCTCGGCGTATGGCAGGAACAATACCGAGAGCTTGGCGCCCGTGAAGAAATCATGCATGTGCTGATCTTTGAAAACAAGGGCGAAGCGGTCGGCGTCTCCAACCCGCACCCCCACTGCCAGATTTATGCGACCAATTTTGTGTTCAAGACTATTGAAAATGAAGTGCGTGCCAGTCAGCGCCACATGGCAGAAACGGGACGAGTTCTTTTCCAGGACGTGATCCAGGCCGAGATCGAAGACGGCCGGCGCATCATCTGCGAAAACGAATCAGCCATCGCCTTCCTACCGTACTTTGCGCGCTACGCTTACGAGGTCTTCGTGGCGCCAAAGGTGACTCATCCGAGTATTGCCACATTGTCGACTGATGAGCTGCGCGATTTCGCCGCTTTGCTCAAGCAAGTTCTGATCAAGTTCGATAACCTGTGGCGGATGCCTTTCCCCTACGTGATGCCGCTGCATCAGGCTCCAACCGACGGCGGCGACTACTCGAGCTTCCACTTTCACATCGAGTTCCACCCGCCCCTGCGTCGTCCGAATCTTCTCAAGTACCTGGCAGGACCGGAAATTGGCGGCGGCAACTTTCTCTCCGATACTGCGCCGGAGGAGAAGGCAGTAGAACTTCGATCGCAGCCGGATATACATTACAAGCACGTCCTCCAGGAGCAGTTATGATCAGCGCCGCACTCGACATCAGGCAGTTACTCGACCCGGTTCGCCGTATTCACGAGCAAGTGCGTGACGCTGTGGTTGCAGAATGTGAGAAAGCGGCGGTGGAGCAACTCGCTGAAGTTTCAAATGACGAGTCGGATGGCGACACCATCTACGCAGTTGACCGTGTAAGTGAAGAGTTGCTCGTCGAATTGTTCGAGCACGAAGTAGCGAGCCGGGCGCCGCTCGTACTGGTGGCAGAAGGTATCGAGGGCGGGCGGTTGGTGCTGCCCAGAGGAGCTGCAGAGAGCGATGCCGTTTGGCGCGTCGTTGTGGATCCGATAGATGGAACGCGTGGTCTCATGTACCAGAAAAGGAGTGCATGGGTGTTAACGGGCGTGGCTGGAAATCATGGCGACGAGACGAACTTGCAAGAGATAGAACTCGCTGTGCAGACTGAGATACCACTGGTCAAACAACATCTCTGCGATACGCTGTGGGCTGTGCGCGGAGAGGGTGCACATGCCGAACGATTTAACCGTGTTACGAATGAACGTCAGGTTCTTGCCTTGCGTCCATCCCGGGCCACGACTATCCAGCACGGCTTCGCAATGATCGCGCGCTTCTTTCCTGGCGCACGCGATGAACTAGCGGCTATTGATGAAGAGATCGTCAGCGGTGCGCTCGGGCCCGTCAAACCGGGGAAAGCGCATTGCTTCGAGGATCAGTACCTCTCGTCGGCCGGCCAGCTCTACGAACTGATGATGGGACACGACCGCTTCGTCGCGGATCTGCGTCCCTTGATTGAAAGAGTGCTAAACCGCCGCGGTCTCGCGCTTGGCATCTGTTGTCATCCCTATGACATGTGTACGGAATTGATTGCGCGCGAGGCAGGAGTCATCGTCACTGATGAGCGGGGCGGGCCTTTGCGTGCCCCTCTGAAGGTCGAGCCTGACATCACCTGGGCCGGATACGCAAACGACGCGATCCGCAGCGAGATCGCACCATTGTTGCGCGATGCTTTGAAACGGCGGGGCCTTAACGATGACTAACCGAGGTTCCGCAGCCCGCTTGGCGTGGTAGTAATACCCGAGTGAGATGACGGCATGCAGGGAGAAAGGCTGGAGACGGCTTACGAAATCATTCACGGTAGCGCCCATAAGCTCCCCGATGTGTCGGCATTTATCGAGACCTTAAACAGGCTCGAAGTTCATCCCGCTCCGGATGCGCGCACGCTCTTTGAACCGCAGCAGGAACTCATCATTGCTCGAGCACCCGGCAGGCTGGACGTGATGGGCGGCATCGCCGACTACTCTGGCTCACTCGTGCTTGAATTGCCGATTGCTGAAGCCACGTTCGTGGCATTGCAAAAGGACCAGACGCGGCGGCTGCGCGTCGTCAGTCTCATGGAAAACGAGACGAGGGTCTTGAGTTTCGAGATGCCCTTCGCAGATTTGGAACGGGACGGCGAGCCGATCGAGTACGATGCAGCGCGGAGGTATTTCAAAGGCAACACGACGCCACATTGGGCTGCTTACGTTGCTGGTGTCTTCGTGGTGCTGATGCGCGAGCTCGAAGCACGCTTCGATAATGGAGCCCGATTGCTCATCTCGTCGCGTGTGCCGGAGGGGAAAGGCGTGAGTTCATCTGCTGCGCTCGAAGTAGGTGTGATGAGCGCAGTCGCGGCAGCCTTCAACGTCGAAGTGGAGCCGCGGGAACTAGCGCTGCTGTGCCAGCGGGTCGAGAACCTGATCGTCGGAGCGCCGTGCGGTGTGATGGATCAGATGACGTCCGCCTGCGGCGAGGAGAATCAACTACTTGCGCTGCTCTGTCAGCCGGCGGAGCTGCTGGGAACCATCTTATTGCCCGAAGATTTAGCCGTGTGGGGGCTTGATTCAGGTGTGCGCCATTCTATCGGCGGAGGCAATTACGCCTCGGTCCGTATTGGCGCATTCATGGGCTATCGAATCATTGCCGAACTTTCTGGGTTAACGGTACAACGGGCCGGCGATATGGTTGTAATTAATGACCCTCGCTGGGGCGGCTATTTAGCGAATCTCGACCCTTCGGAGTTTGAAGAAGAGTTTGCAAACAGGCTTCCTGAAAGACTGACCGGAGCAGAGTTTCTTGAGCGCTATGGCGGAACAACGGATACCGTAACGAGCGTCGAGCTCGGAAGAATCTACGAGATACGGGCTCCAACAGCGCACGCCGTGTACGAGAGTCATCGGGTACAAAAGTTTGCGGAGTTATTGCGCGATCAGTGTGAGGAGCCGGGCAAGCGGAGACAAGACTCGTTAGGTGAATTGATGTACGAGTCGCACGCGAGCTATTCCGCATGCGGTCTGGGTTCGGACGGCACCGACAACCTCGTCGACATGGTCAGACGGGCTGGAGTGAGCAGTGGACTCTGCGGCGCAAAGATTACCGGAGGCGGCAGCGGCGGCACGGTTGCAGTGATTGGAAGACGCGACGCCGGAGGGGCTATTGCAGAGGTGGCCCATAGCTTTGCGGAAAAAAACGGACACCAGCCGTACATCTTCAGCGGCTCATCGCCCGGGAGCGCGGCGTTTGGGCACCTGAGGGTACGTCGGATCTAAAAATCTAGCCGAGGACGCCGTTCTGGTCCTGGTTGATTTTGATTCAGGACGTTCAGAGTTCAACGTTTAGGTTGCGGTGCGCAGTGCGGCAAGCTAACGCTGGAAACTGGACCACTTTCGTTTTGCTGGGGGCGTCCCCATTTGTGTGCGTTGGGAGATTGTTATGGCGATTCTGGTAACTGGCGGCGCGGGTTACATCGGCAGTGTCACAACTGAGTTATTGCGCGCACGCGGCGAGCAGGTCGTTGTTCTGGATAATTTGTCGCGCGGGCACCGAGTCGCGGTTGGACCGGAAGTGCCGTTTTACGAAGGGAATGTCGGCGACCGCGAGCTGATCACACGCATCAAGCGCGAGCACGAAATCGAAGCGTGCATCCACTTTGCAGCGTTCGCGTACGTGGGAGAGTCTGTCATCCAGCCCGCGCTCTATTACGAGAATAATCTGGAGCAGGGCATCCGTTTACTTGGCGCGCTAATCACCGCGGGGGTTCGCCGCGTGGTGTTTTCTTCGACGTGCGCCACTTACGGTGAGCCGCAACGCATCCCGATCGACGAAGGTCATCCGCAACTTCCGACGAATCCCTACGGCTGGTCAAAGCTTTTCGTTGAGCGGATCATGGCAGACTACGACCGCGCATGTGATCTAAAGTTCGTTGCGCTGCGCTACTTCAACGCTTCAGGCGCGACCCCGCAACGGGGCGAACACCACGAGCCAGAAACGCACCTAATCCCGCTTGTTCTGAAAGCGGCGCAGGGAGAAATTGAGCGGGTTACTGTCTTCGGCAACGACTACTCGACCAAAGACGGGACGTGTGTGCGCGATTACATTCACGTTACCGACCTCGCTGTGGCGCATGCACTTTCACTCGAATACCTGCGATCGGACAATCCGTCAACCGCCATCAACCTGGGCAACGGACAAGGCTATTCGGTGCTGGAAGTGATCGAAGCCGCGCGCCAGGTCACCGGGAGACAAATTGCAGTTGAGATTCAGGGGCGGCGGCCCGGCGATCCGTCTCATCTGGTCGCCGATTCTGCCCGTGCGCGCAAAGTGCTGGGCTGGCAACCGCAGCAACCGGACCTCACCGCGATTATCGGTTCAGCATGGGATTGGCACTCAAAACATCTGCAGGGATACGCCGAAACTTCAAAACCTAATCGGAGTAGAGCATGAAAAGAATATTTCGTAGCGCGGAGGTCTTGTTTCAATGTTATTAACCCGAAAAACAGCGCAGGCATTCGTCAGCATTGTTTTCCTCTCAATCGCGGCGGTCGCCGCGCCTTCCGAGAAATGGTCGGAGCAACAGGCGAAAGACTGGTATGAGAAGCAGCCCTGGTTGGTCGGAAGTGACTACAACCCGGCGAGCGCGATTAACCAACTGGAGATGTGGCAGGCGGACTCGTTCGATGCAAAGAGGATTGATCTTGAGTTGGGATGGGCGGAAAGTTTAGGGATGAATACGATGCGGGTTTACCTGCACGATTTGTTGTGGCAACAAGATGCAGAGGGCTTCAAGCGTCGGCTCAACACGTTTCTTACGATCGCTGCAAAGCATAAGATCAAACCGATCTTTGTATTGTTTGATTCGGTCTGGGATCCGGATCCGCAACTGGGTAAGCAACGAGCTCCACGCCCCGGAGTGCATAACTCAGGTTGGGTACAAAGCCCCAGCCGTAAGGCGTTGCAAGATGCGCGCGAATATCCGCGGCTCGAGGCTTATGTGAAAGGCGTCGTGGGCGCACTGGCTCGTGACGAGCGTGTCCTCGCCTGGGATATCTGGAACGAGCCGGATAATACGAACCAGGGCAGCTACGGCCAGCTGGAGCCGAAAAATAAAGTTGAGCTTGTGCTGACTCTACTGCCCAAAGCCTTCGCCTGGGCACGTGCGGCCGGACCGCAGCAACCTGTGACGAGCGCCGTCTGGAAGGGCGACTGGTCGAGTCCGGAGAAGATGACTGAGATGGATCGTTTACAGATCAACTTGTCCGATGTCATCACCTTTCACAACTACGACTCGCCCACCGAACTTGAGAGACGTATCAAATGGCTGAAGCGTTACAACCGCCCACTCATCTGCACCGAATACATGGCGCGCGGCAACGGTAGTTTCTTTATGGGAGGGTTGCTGGTCGGCAAGGTTCACAACGTGGGAATGATTAACTGGGGACTGGTCCAGGGCAAGACGCAGACTCACCTGCCGTGGGACTCCTGGGAACACCCCTACGTTGACCGCGAGCCGTCTATCTGGTTTCACGAGGTCTTTCGCAGCGACGGAAGGCCTTACATCCCGGAAGAAGTGACGTTCATCAAGCGCATGACCGGCAAAGTCAAAGGCCCGATCAGCAATCGTCGCCGGTAGAACGCATCGAGATACAGTCGGGCGTGCTTAGCTTGTCACCGCGAGTGAGCTTCCCACACTTGGGAAAGAAATGCATGGGGAGTTAACGGCGTTCTTATTAAACGCAGCTTGTTGCTCATATCCGTGGGACGTATTAACGACAGGACAACAGCATATGAAAGCATCTCGGCCGACACCATCTCTTTCAGCCAAACTGATAACGCTCGTTTGTGTGTTCGGTTTCGTCTTCGTCCAAGCGCAAATCGCCTTCGCCCAAACCGGCAACATTACTGTGCAGGTGGATAAACCCGGCGCGCCTATACCCAAAACACTCTTCGGTCTCTTCTTTGAAGACATCAACTTCGGCGCCGACGGCGGGCTCTATCCTGAACGTGTGAAGAACCGTTCTTTCGAGTTCCCAAACCCCATGATGGGTTGGAAACAGTTGGATCGCGGCGATACCAAAGGAGAGCTTTACGTTTTCGATCACGGCTCGATCAACGATACGCCAAACTCCCATTACCTGCGCATTAAGGTAGCGACCGCCGGCAAAGGCTTCGGCGTCATGAACGAAGGTTTTCGCGGCATCGGTGTGGAGAAGGGGGCTGATTACTTTTTCTCCATTTCGGCGCGCCGGATCGATGGCTCACCGGCGGCTTTGCGTGTTGAAGTCGAAGACGATAGCGGGCACCTCCTGGGCCAGACGAAGGTCTCAGGCTTTACCACCGACTGGAAGACCTACACTGCCAGCGTCCGTACCACGGAGACTAATAACAAAGCGCGCCTGAATCTCCTGCTGGAAGGAAGCGGCACGCTCGACGTCGACATGGTCTCGCTGTATCCGAAGATGACCTGGGAGAATCGCGAGAACGGCTTGCGGTACGATTTGGTCAAGCTCTTGAAGGAGATGAGACCCGGCTTTTTGCGCTTCCCCGGCGGCTGTATCGTCGAAGGCAGATACCTTGACCAGCGTTATCAATGGAAGACGACCATCGGTGATCTGGACGACCGGCGCCTCATCATCAATCGCTGGAACACGGAATTCAACTGGCGGCTGACGCCTGACTATTACCAATCTTTCGGCCTTGGCTATTTTGAATACTTTCTCCTGAGCGAAGACATTGGCGCAGAGCCGCTGCCGATCCTCAACTGCGGCATGGCCTGCCAGTTCAATTCCAGCGAGCTGGCCCCGCTCGAAGACCTCAATCATTACATTCAGGACGCCATCGACCTGATCGAATTCGCCAACGCGCCCGTCACCACTGCATGGGGGCGGAAGCGCGCCGAGCTGGGACACCCCGCTCCTTTCAACCTGAAAATGATTGGCGTCGGCAACGAACAGTGGGGGCCACAGTACATCGAACGATACGAGATATTCGCCAGGGTGCTAAAAGAGAAGTACCCGAACGTTGCTCTCGTCTCCAGCGCCGGTCCAGCCCCTGATGGTGAGCGGTTCGATTTCCTATGGGCCAAGCTGCGCGAACTGAAAGCCGACCTCATTGACGAGCACTATTACATGGCGCCGAAATGGTTCCGCGACAATGCCGGGCGTTATGACAATTACCCTCGCATCGGCCCGAAGGTCTTCGCCGGTGAATACGCGGCGCAGAGCGTCGGCATCGCCAGCCCTGACAACCGCAACAACTGGGAGTGCGCGTTATCCGAGGCTGCGTTTATCACGGGCCTTGACCGCAACGCCGACGTCGTCCAGATGTCTTCGTATGCCCCGCTCTTCGGGCACCTGGAGGCATGGCAATGGACGCCCAACATGATCTGGTTCGACAATCTTCGCTCCTACGCGACGCCTAATTACTACGTGCAAAAGTTGTTCAGCGTGAACCGCGGCACCAGAATCTTGCCCGTTCTGCTGGACGGCTCCGCGAAAAACGGACAGGGTGAACTCTTCACCAGCGCATCGCTGGATGAGCGAACTGGCGAAGTGATCCTGAAAGTAGTGAATACCGCTCCTTCAGCAAAAGAAGTACGCATAAATCTCGCGGGCGCGAAAGCTCTGGGGAAGGTCGGAAAGGCATTCATCCTGGAGAGTGCTGACTTGAAGGCCGAGAACAGTTTGGATAACCCGACGAAGGTCGCGCCAATCGAACGGCAGTTGACAGTACGGGCGCGTGAGTTCGCGTATACGCTTACTCCCAACTCGCTCACCGTGATGCGGCTCGCGTTGCGGTGAAGTTAGCGAAGCATGGTCGGCAGTAAGGAGAAGGCGATTACCTTTGGAGGCCGCGCTACTCTTTGGAGTGCACTGACCTGTCACCGCACTCCAAAAAGGTCGCCTCTTACAAAACTGCTTTTCTTCAAGGTCTGCGAATGACTACAAATCGATCTAAGCGAGCATCAACTGTCTTCAAAGCAGTGATCCTTTCGTGCGCGGCGGTCACCCACGTCTCTCTTGTCGGCGCGCAAACAAGCCACAAGGCAACCATCACCATTGACGCGAGCAGAGTCGAGAATCGCATTAGTCCGCTACTTTACGGCGAGTTCCTCGAATTCATGTATCAGGGCATCAAGGGGGGCTTGAACGCGGAATTGATACGCAACCGTAGCTTCGAGGAGGCGCCGAACATTGCCGGCCTTTCGCGCTACTGGGAGCGTTACCCGGATGACCGAAACGACGATTACGCTCTGGCGTTCGATTGGGACGACGCGTTTGCTTACCCTACACAGAGACCAAAGGTTGACACCGGTGAACGCGAGATGAAAGAGCACTCGCTGCGCGTGGACGCTCGCGACGGAGTAATTCAGCGGCACGGTTTTTACCAGGCTCGTATTCCCATCCGCGCGGGCCTCGAATACCGAGGTTACCTTTGGGTCAGGGCCGATGATTACAAGGGAGCCATCGCGGTTGCGCTCGAATCAGACGTCAAACCGGGCGAGGTCTACGCCTCGGCTGATATCAATGGTATCGCCGGTGATTGGCGCAAGTATGATTTCACCTTGAGGCCGGAGCATAGCGATCCGCTTTCGCGGTTCGTCGTCCTTTTCCCGGGACGAGGCCGTGTGTGGGTGGACCAGGTATCGTTACTGCCGGGCGAGGCCATGCCTGGTGGCGTGCGCCGCGACGTGTTTGAAAAGATCAAGGCCCTCAAACCCGCGTTCATCCGGTGGCCCGGCGGCAATGTCGCGCAGGACTACCGCTGGCTATGGGGCGTCGGGCCGCGCGACGAAAGGTTTACATGGGTCAATCTCTCATGGAAGAACGAGCTGGAGCCGAGTGACTTTGGCACCGACGAATTCATCCTTTTCTCTCGTGCCGTCGGAGCTGAGCCTTCGATTACTGTCAATGTGGAGGGACGCGGCGCGACTGTTGAGGAGGCGGCGGCGTGGGTCGAATACTGCAATGGACCCACGACTTCGAAGTACGGCGCGATGCGCGCAGCGAACGGTCATGCGAGGCCGTTCGGCGTAAAGTTTTGGGAAGTAGGCAACGAAATCTGGGGCGACTGGGTGCGCGGGCACTCAGACGCCGATACCTACGCACGCAATTGCAACCGCTACGCCAGAGCGATGCGCGCCGTCGATCCTTCGATCAAACTAATCGCCGTCGGCGACAACAACATGAACTGGAACCGCACTGTTCTGCGCGCAGCGGGAGAGAATATTGACTATCTGGCTATTCATCACTACTACGGCCGTAGGGAAATAGCGGGCGATCCGTTGAACTTGATGGCGCGGCCGTTATTCCTCGAGCGCTTCTACGCGCAGGTCGAACAATTGCTCCGCGAGATTGTTCCCGGTGGCCGTATCAAACTCGCGATTAATGAGTGGGGACTGGACCTTCCGGAGAAGCGACAGTATTCGCTGGAGTCGGCGCTCTATGGCGCGCGGCTCATGAATGTCTTCGAACGCAGCGGCAATCTGGTTGAGATGAGCGCAGTCTCCGACCTCGTCAACGGCTGGCCCGGAGGCATCATCCAGGCAAACAGGCACGGACTTTTCGTGTCTCCGATCTATCTGGTTAACCAGCTTTACAGTGAGCACCGCGGCGATAAACGCCTGGCTGCCCGCATCAGCAGTCCGACATTTGACACGAGCCGGGAGGGAAGGGACGTGCCTTACCTCGATGCTGTAGTAAGCCGTACCGCTGATGGCAGAAAGATCTTCATCAAGGCGGTGAACACCAGCCCGACGAACGCATTGACGACAACTATAACTATGCAAGGCGTGATTGCCGGTTCCCGGGCAGAGATAAAAACTGTCACCGCCCCATCGCTCATCGCTTCGAACGATTTCGCGCAGCCAGATGCGGTTTTCATTAAGAACGGAAACGCGCGCAGCGGACGGACCTTCGTCGTGACGTTGCCGAAACATTCGGTGTCTGTGATCACTCTCGATGTGCTGTAGGAAAAGAGT